>JAOZSP010000078.1 GCA_029939615.1 Candidatus Izemoplasma sp.
AGCAAACTGTAGTGTGACTATTAGTGATAAACTAGTAAACAGTCCAGTAATAAGTACTCCTGATTCAATAATAGTTATGAATAAACCATCATTAGCTAAATTTATGCCTAAGTTACCAAAAAACGGTAATTTATTCTTAAATTCATCATTAGTTAAAGATGGAGAAGTTAGAGACGATATTAATGTTTACAAAATAGAAGCAAATGACTTGGCAAAAAGTATTGGTAACGCTAAAGTAGCTAACATGGTGATGTTAGGTGCTTATCTTGAAGTAACTAAATTATTTACAGATGATGAAGTAATTGGAGTTCTTAAGAAGAAATTTACAGGTGAAAAAGCTAAATTAATTGATATTAATAAGACAGCTTTGGAAATAGGAAGAAAAACTGTTATAAAATAAGGAGTGGGAATTATGTTTCGTAATTTCACACAAGTAGTTGATTATGCTAGGAAATTAGAAACGAAAGATTTAATCGTATCAAGTCCGGAAGATACTTCGTTCTTAATTGCGATAAATGATGCTTATGAAATGGGTCTTATTCGTCCTGTTTTAGTTGGTGACAAAAAAAGAATATTAGATTTATTTATGGAACTTGGGATTAGTAAAAAAGGTTATGAAATATATAATGCAATTGATAAAAAAGATGCTGCATTAATGAGTGTTAAACTAGTTAGCAAACATGAAGATGCAATCTTAATGAAAGGTCTAATCCAAACAGATACAATTTTAAAAGAAATATTTGATAAAAAACATGGATTATTTACAGGATCATTTCTATCACATATTGGTGTTTTAGAGATTCCAAGTTATCATAAATTACTATTTATTAGTGATGCAATTTTAAATATTTTGCCAACAGAAAAAGAGAAGGTAAAAATAATTAATAATACTTATACTTTTGTAACAAGCTTAGGTATCTATAAACCTAAAATTGCGTTGGTAAGTGCTATTGAAATTGTTAATGAAGACATAAAATCAACTGTGGAAGCAAAAAACATTGTTGAATTATTACGCGAAAACAAAGAATATTACATTGGTGGACCTATGAGTATTGATATTGCTGTAAGCCATGAAGCTGCGACAACAAAGGGAATTAATCATGTTGTTGCTGGAGATGCAGATATATTAATCTTTCCGAATATCGAATCAGGAAATACATTTTACAAATCAACAATATTCTTTGCGAATGCAACCACCGCAGGATTAATATTAGGCGCATCAAATCCAATTGTTTTAACATCAAGAAGTGACTCTTATCGTTCAAAATTATATTCAATTGCACTTGCAGTAGTTAGTACGGATATATTATGAAAACACTAGTGATTAATCCGGGTAGTACTTCTACAAAAGTAGCACTATTTGATGAGTTAAAATTAGTAATAAAAGAAACGATAAGACATAGTTCTAAAAAACTTCAAAAATATGACGATTTGTATGAACAAACACCGTTTAGAAAAAAAGTTATTCTGACATTCTTAAAAAAGAATAATATTGATATAAAATCAATAGATAGTTTTATTGGTCGTGGTGGATTAATGAAACCTGTTAAATCTGGAATTTACGAAGTGAATAATAAAATGGTTGAAGACTTGTCAACATGTAAATATGGTGTACATGCGAGTAATCTAGGCGGCATTTTAGCTAGAGAACTTGCTGATCAAGTCAGTAAAAAGTCATATATTGCTGATCCTGTAGTTGTTGACGAAATGAGTAGTGTAGCAAAAATTTCTGGACTTAATGGTATTAGTAGAAGACCTTTGTGGCATACGCTAAATCAAAAAGCCGTCGCAAGAAGGTATGCTGAATCACTAGGTAATAAATATGAACAAATGAATTTTATTGTTGCTCATTTGGGTGGCGGAATTAGTGTCGGATTGCATAAACGAGGTAGAGTAACAGACGTTAATAACGCACTTGATGGCGATGGACCGTTTACACCAGAAAGAACTGGTGGTTTACCAGTTTCTGGAGTTTATGAATTGGCTCTTAGCGGGCAATATTCTTTGAAGCAATTACGAAAACTAAATCATGGTTTTGGTGGTCTTGTATCGTATTTAAATACAAGCGATGCAGAAGAAGTTAGTGTTATGATTAGTGAAGGACATGTAATGGCTAAACGGGTTATGAAGGCAATGGTTTATCAAATTGCAAAGGAAATTGGTAGTTTGTACGCTGTTACTCGTGGTAATTTAGATGCTATAATTATTACTGGTGGATTAGCTTATAACAACGATGTAATGCAATTATTGCTTGAGTATTTAGATCACTTAGGAAAAGTAATTGTCTTTCCTGGTGAAGATGAGCTTGAAGCTTTGAACTACAACGTGTATAATTTACTTATAGGTAAGATAGAACTAAATAATTATATTTAAGGATGCCGGAAACGACACCCTTTTAATATATAAAAAACTTTAGGAGGTTTTTATGGATTTTGGGATTTTAGAGATTTTTAGTCATTTATTATTGACACTTGCAATGTTACTTGTAGTTATATTAATTGCAAGATCAGTAGTAGCAGGAACAAAGTATTCACCAATTTTGATTATAGTGTTATTTGGTCTTGGATTAGGAGTGATTTTTAAAGCTACTGATTTAGCTACAGCTGGATTAAGTGAGTTTCCTGTTGTTGGTTTAACAGGAACAACAACAATAATCGCCTTAATTGTTACATTTTTTGTTGGTGGACAAAAACTTAGAAATACTTTTTGGAACCCTAAATTTTCAAAAGAAGACGATGTAGTTTTAAATGATGAAGAAGTAATCTTAGGAACAAAAGGAACACAATTAGTATTTATTACACGTGCATTTTTTATTTTAATTGGAATTCAATCTGTTTTTAGAATTATTTTCCCACCAGTTACACCTAGTATATTAGATGGATTTTATCCGTTATTAGCATTTTTTGGAATTGCCGCTGCAATTATTTTAATTGATAGTAAAGCAATAATAAAAGATAAAAGGGTATATTTGTCAAGAGGTATATTAGAATTAATAGTTATATTATTGGTATTAGTTTTAGGAAAAATTGTTGCAGATGCGATTAATCCTCTAATCGCATTACCACAAATTTTCTTTGCAATGTTAATTTCTAGTGGGCTTGGTATGTTCTTCAGTGATTGGAGACCAGGACCAACAATGAGAAGTTTATTATTTGGAGGAATTCCAGTTGTACTTGCTGGTGTATTTATCGTAGGTGGAACAAGATTGATGGAAGCATTCGCTCTTGATGGAATGGTACAAGTAATGGCTTATGGTTTCTTTGGACAATTATTCTGGATGTTTGTAGGAATTGCATTACTAGTATTTATTGGTAAATCGAATAAAGTAGATATATTAGCTCCTGGTATGGCAGGTAGTTTATCACATAGTGGATTAACTGGTGCTTGTACAGCTGGAGATTTAGGAGACGTTGCAGCTGAACGTGCTCCAATTATGATTAATATTCCATTCTTTGGACATTTATTTGTTTTTACAATTTTAGCTTTAAGTGTTGATAACAAAGGTTTATTACTAGTCCCAGCATTAATAGTTGTTGCTATAGGGGGAGTGTTAACTTATTTCTCACTTACAACATTGCGCAAAGCAGAAAATGTTGAAAGACAAGAGATTAAAGGATTAATATTATTCTCTATTGGTTGGCAATTAGTAGCTGTATTTGGAGGATTTACAATGCTTCATCTTGCAGGACTAAATCTAGAAAATGCTGCTTTGGCAAACAGTAGTGCAATAAGTCATTTTGGACTGTTTGCAGCTACTCAAGGTGGAATGTTTGAATCAGTAAGTGCTGATGTTAGTTCTGTTGGGTTAATATCATTTATTTTCGCAATGCCATTCTTAATTCATCCTTTAGTATTTGGTATGTTTGGTAAAGCAATGAGTAATGATGGTAAAATGCCAATTAAGATATTATCAATTTTAGCAAGCTTAGGTGTTTTAGGAGTTATATTCACACTAGTTTTCTTATAAAAAAAATGAACTACGATTAATTCGTAGTTTTTTTTTGGAAAAATATGATAAAATTAAAACGAGGTGGTTTTATGAAATATGTGGTATTTGATATCGAAACAACCGGTCTTAGTACATCAAAAGATCGAATAATTGAAATTGGAGCAGTAAAAGTAGAAGACGGAATTATTCTCGAAGAGTTTTCAATGTTCATAAATCCTGGGATTCATATTCCTGATCATGTTTCATTAATCAATAATATTTATGATGATATGGTTGAAGACGCTTTTTTACCAGGAGTTGTACTATATAAGTTCCATCAATTTATAAAACATGTTGATTTTCTTATAGGACATAATGCTAAAAGATTTGATTATCCATTTTTAGAAAGTGAATTTGATCGTTATTTTGTTAAATTTAATCCTTTTCAAGTAAAGGATACAATGTTGGTAGCAAGAGCCAAAATGAGAGGGTTAAGAAGCTATTCATTAGCTGCTTTATGCGAAGTATTTAATATAGAGAATAAAGACGCACATAGAGCGCTTAGTGATGTTTATGCTACTCATCTTGTATATCTAGAATTACTAAAAAGATAACTACACGCTTCGTTGGTATTATACTAACGAGGTGTTTTTTATGAACTGTAAACTTTGTGGTGAGGATTTATATAAAAGCTTAACATTTTATAATCTATTTAAGTATAACTATTATATTCATAAAGAATGTGAAGAAAAAGCGAATAGAATAGAGGATTATATCGTATTTCCTCTTTTAGATAAAATGGTGATGTATGACTACATATTTGAAGAAAAACACGAGGAAAGTGATGAAGATTATTTATTCACAAAATACGCGAATGTTCTATTTGAGAGAGCTTTAAGTAATGGGAAGTGGTCAATCATCGTATATATTGATGATTCCATAGATAATGAAACAATGATACTCACAATAAAACTAGCTGAAGAAAAAATTGTGTTCTTGAGTATCTTTAATGAGAATTTTTTATAGATTTATGAAAATAATCAACTAATTTACATTAGTATTTTTGTTAGAAAATTTTGGAACTATGGTATAATAAAAATATAGAATAAAAAGGGAGTTGAGATAATGAAAGTACAAGTACGTGGTAAAAATGGTTTTGAAGTAACAAGTGCAATTGAGTCTTACGCTGTTGATAAGCTAGAAAAAGTTGAAAGATATTTCAAAGAAGAGCTAGACGCGTTTGTTGTTTGCAAAATCTACAAAGATCATCACAAAGTAGAAGTTACAATCCCTACGAAGTACTACACAATGCGTGCAGAAGTTGGTAATGACGATATGTATGCTGCTATTGATTTAACAATTGATAAGTTAGAGTCCCAAATTCGAAAGCATAAATCTAAAATTACTAGAAGCCTTCAAAAGAAAGATGGAGTTAGTGAATTGTTTACTGAAACTTTAGATTTAGAAGCTCTAGAAAGAGAATTAGTAGCAAGTCCTGTTAGAAAGAAAAGTATTGTTCTAGAAGAAATGAGCATTGAAGAAGCACTAACTGCACTAGAAATGTTAGGACATGATTTTTACATTTTTAAAAATGAAAATTCAAAACAAACAAACGTTGCTTATTTAAGAAATGATGGTAAGTACGGTGTTATAGAAACAGAGTGATTTAAAATGCGCTTCGGCGCATTTTTTTTGAGTATAGTTATATATATAATTTTAATTATATTTATAATTTTAATTATAGAGCTATTTGTGATATGATATTTATGACTAAAAAGAGGTGGTATTAAATGCTAAAAAGAATTTTCGATATCAGTCGTAAAGAATTAAAAAAATTAGCAAAAATGGCTGATCAAGTTCTCGCTTTAGAAAATGAATTTAAATTACTAAGCGATGAAGAATTACAAAATAAGACAAATGAGTTTAAAGAACGATTAAATAATGGTGAATTGTTAGATGAGTTATTAATAGAATCATTCGCAACAGTACGTGAAGCATCGACTAGAGTCTTGAAAATGACTCCATTTAGAGTGCAGGTTATGGGCGCAATAACAATCCATGACGGAAACATTGCAGAAATGAAAACTGGTGAAGGTAAAACTTTGACTAGTGTTATGCCTGCTTATTTAAATGCATTAAGTGGTGAAGGTGTTCATATCGTTACGGTAAATGAGTACTTAGCTAGACGTGAAGCTGAAGGAGAAATCGGAGATTTATTCAAATGGTTAGGATTAACTGTAGGTCTAAATATTCGTGCTTTAACGAAAGACGAAAAACGCGAGGCTTATAATTGTGATATTTTATACTCTACAAACAATGAATTAGGATTTGATTATTTACGTGATCATATGGTTATCTACAAAGAGCAAATGGTTCAAAAACCTTTACATTACGCGATTATTGATGAGATTGATTCAATCTTAATTGATGAAGCAAGAACACCATTAATCATTAGTGGTGGTGCAAAGAATATAAGTAGTATATATCTACAAGCTCAAGCTTTTTCTCGTAATTTAAATGAAGAAGATTATGAAGTGGATATAAAATCTAAAAATGTAAATTTAAGTGTATCAGGTATTGCTCGTGCTGAAAGGTATTTCAGTTTAGATAATCTTTATGATTTAACACATGTATCAATTCTTCATAGTATAAATAATGCTATTAAAGCCAATTTCACAATGGATAAAGATGTTGATTACGTTGTTCAAGACAACAAAGTAATTATCGTTGATGGTTTTACAGGAAGATTAATGCATGGACGTCAATTTAGTGAAGGATTACATCAAGCATTAGAAGCAAAAGAGGGAGTAGAGATTAAAAAAGAGACTTCAACTTTAGCAACAATTACATTTCAAAATTTCTTTAGAATGTATGATAAACTTTCAGGAATGACGGGTACTGCGAAAACTGAAGAAGAAGAATTTAGAAATATCTATAATATGTTAGTAATTGAAATTCCTACTAATATGCCAATTATAAGAGATGATGCTAATGATTTGATTTTTGCATCTATGAAAGCAAAATATCATGCTATCGCAGATGAAATTGCAAGAAGAAATAAAATTGGACAACCTATACTTGTTGGTACAATCTCAATTGAAACTTCAGAATTACTAAGTAAGTTATTAAAAAGACGTGGTGTAAAACATAGTGTTTTAAATGCCAAACAACATGAAAGAGAAGCAGACATCGTTGAAAATGCTGGACAAA
>JAOZSP010000079.1 GCA_029939615.1 Candidatus Izemoplasma sp.
AAAAAAACGTTTTCTTATCAATAACTTAAATATTTCACAAGATTTTCATAATTATTTCATAAAATAAACATATTAAATTGCTATAATTAAGTATAAATTTTTTCCATCAAACCTCTTTAAGTATTAGGAAAAATATAAAGTCCCTTTCCCCCAAGGGACTTTTTATTTGTAATTATTATTGACATATGACACGATGTCATATAATATAATAAGTGACAACCTGTCATAAAGGAGGATTTATATGCCAAGAGAAACGTTTTTTAATCTAGATAACGAAAAAAAAGAGAAGATACTATTAGCAGCTATAAAGGAGTTCACTAATAATGAACTACATAAATCGAGAGTATCAAACATTATAAAAGAAGCTGGTATTCCTCGAGGTAGTTTTTACCAATATTTTGAAGATTTAGATGATTTGTACTACTTTGTTATTGATGATGCATTTGATAAAATCTTTTATGAAGGATACAAAAACACTGAATTAACAAATGATATTTTTAAATATACTGAACTTACTTTTGAAGTTGATATAACTACATACATGAATGATAATCGTCATAAATTTATTATGAATGTTTTAAAAAGTATTGGTTCAAATGTTGAATACTTAGAACAACATAATAAAAAACGAAGACAATACATAATGGATGTCTTAAAGCAAATGGATTTATCTAACATAAAAATTAAAAAGACAGAAGAACTGATTAAACTATACGAATTACTACAAAATTTTAAACGAATAGTTATTCAAAAATCTCTAATTAGGCAATTATCGAAAGAGGAAGCACAAGATTTACTAAAATGGCACTTAAACATTATTAAAAATGGCGTTATTATTAAGGAGGAATTATAATGGGCAACTTAAAGAAATTACTGAAGTATCCTTGGAAATATAAAACCCAATTACTTATATCTATCTTTTCTATGTTAGTACAAGTTATTGCTGGATTTATGATTCCAATGTTAATGGCGACTATCATTTATGAAGCTATCCCGTTTGGTGATTATATTCTGTTATGGACAACAGGTGAAATGATTGTACTAATAGCTGTGGTTGGACTAGGATTTGGGATTGTAAATACACTTACTTCTCAAAAAGTAGCGATGTATTCAACAGCTGATTTACGTTTAGATTTATTCAAAAAAATTCAATCGTTGAGTTTCACAAATATTGATAAATATAAAACAAGTCGTTTAGTAACAACCTCAACGAATGATATATTAAGAATTCAACAGTTTTTTCAAATGACTTTAAGAATTATTGTAAGAGCGCCTCTAATGATTGGGATTGGATTATATATGGCGGTAAGAACTTCAGTACAACTATCTAGTTTATTCTCTATATCATTACCGATTTTAATAATTTCAATCATAATAATTATGATTATTGCTTTCCCGAGATTTACAAAAGTACAAAAAACTATTGATGGATTAAACAAGGTATCCTTAGAGACAGTTAATTCCCCACGTGTTATTAAATCGTTTGTATCTATGGAACATGAAAACAAAAAATTTAACGAAGCAAATGAATTGTTTAGAATAACAAATACAGCAGCTGAAAAAGTAATGGTAATAACTGAACCGATTATCATGATGATATTTAATGCTTCTTTAGCAGGAATAATAATTTTAGGTGCATATTTTATTGATCAAGGATATTTAATAAACGTTGTTAATGGAGTTGAACTTCCAGCAGTGGGAGTCCTAATTGCATTTAATAGCTTCAGTATGCAAATATTATTTGGATTTATTATGTTCGCAATGATCCTAATCTTTGTTTCAAGAGCAGCAGTAAGTGCAAAAAGAGTTGTTGAAGTTTTAGAAGAAGAAATAGACTTATTAAATTGTGAAGAATGTATTGATGAATTTGAAATTAATGGTGATATCGAATTTAAAAATGTTAATTTTGCATATGAAAAAGATGGTAATAAGGTTTTAAGAGATATTAGTTTTAAAGTCAACGCAGGAGAATGTATCGGTATAATCGGATCAACAGGTAGTGGGAAGTCATCACTAATCAATTTAATACCAAGATTATATGATACAACTTCAGGAGAAGTACTTATTGATGGAACGAATGTAAAACAATTAAAAATGGAAAGTTTACGTTCACAGATTAGTGTTGTAACACAATCACCAACTTTATTTAGTGGAAGTATAGGAACGAATTTAATGCAAGGTAAAAATAATGCCACGTATAAAGAATTGGATGAAGCAAGTGCAAGTGCTCAAGCCACAGAATTCATCGAAGGTTATGATGATTTTTATAATCATATAGTTCAACAAAAAGGAACTAACTTTAGTGGTGGACAAAAACAAAGGATATCATTAGCGCGTGCCTTTTTAAGAAAACCTAAAATTTTAATATTAGACGATTCTACTAGCGCAGTTGATGCCAAAAGTGAAGAGAAAATTATTAATGAAATAAATAAATTATCATTAAATATGACAACAATAGTTATATCTCAAAAAATATCTACTATTCATGACATGGATAAAATATTAGTCTTGAATAACAAAGGAAAAGTAGATGGATTTGATACACATGATAACTTGCTTAAAAACAGTAAGGTTTATCAAGAAATAGCACAATCACAAATCGGTAATGGAGGTGCTGTTGATGCCTAGTAAAAAAGATATGAAACAAATGCAACAAATGAAGACACAGCAAATGAAAAAACAAGAAAAACAAAAAGACTTATATGCACATATAAATCATAAAAAAGTAGTATTAGATAAATATGATGTAAAAAAACGTAATGAGCAATCAAAGGATTACTCAAAAATACTTAATAAAACTATGGGGGGTAGAAGACACTCTACTTATTTAGGTAAAAACGCTACAGACAGAAAAGGAACAGTTTTAAGAATATGGGATTATTTAGGTAAATATAAAGCAGGACTTATTACTGTAGTAATTGCTATCATACTTACAAGTGGATTAGCTGTATTATTACCTTGGTTATTTGCTATGGCTATCGATGATTACATTTTACAATCAGATTTTAAAGGTGCTTATTATATTGGTGCTATAATTATAGTAGTAGCTTTATTAAATAGTATTGTGCGTTTTATTGGAAGATACACAATGACAATAATTTCGCAAAGAACAGTCGCGAAAATCAGAAAAGATGCTTTTGATAATTTACAAAAACTCCCTGTTAAATATTACGATTCTAATCAATCAGGTGATATTGTTTCAAGAATCACTAATGATGTTGATTTAATAAGTAATACTTTAGCATCAGTTACGACTGAAATGATTTCCTCAGTTATTACTTTAATTGGATCATTAATTATGATGTTCTTAGTAAACTGGGCTTTAGCAATTCTCGTTTTACTTTTTGTTCCAATAATGGTAATTTTTACAAAGAAAATCGGAAAGAAAACAAAAAAAGGATTTACAGCACAACAAAAATTCCTGGGTAACTTAAACGGAATTGTTGAAGAAAGTATTTCAGGATTAAAAGTAATAAAACTTTATGGCTCTGAAGAAAGTGTGATTGAAGAATTTGCTGATACTAATATTAAGTTAAGAAATGCAGGATATGGAGCATTAATATATGCTGGTATGATTATGCCAGTTATTAACTTCCTAAATAACTTAATATATGTTCTTATAATAATTGCTGGAGGATTATTAAAAATTAGCGGTGTTGTAGTTATAACAATAGGTGATATATCTGCAATAACCCAATACGCCAGACAATTTATCCAACCAATATCAAACTTAGCACAACTATTTAATACATTACAACAAGCTTTAGCAGGTGCTGAAAGAGTATTTGGACTAATCGATGAACCAACTGAGTATGATAAAGATGGTGAGATTGAAGTTGAAAAATTTACTGGACATGTTGAGTTTAAAGACGTAACATTCGGTTACGAAAAAGACAAAGTAGTATTAAAGAAAATCTCATTTGATGCTGAAAAAGGAAAAACAGTAGCAATAGTAGGACCTACAGGTAGTGGTAAAACAACTATTATCAACCTTCTTAACAGATTTTACGATGTTGACGACGGAAGTATTTTAGTTGACAATAAAGATATTAGAGACTACAAAAAAGATGACTTACGTAAAAATATCGGAGTTGTACTCCAAGATACTAAACTATTTAGTGGGACTGTTTATGATAACATCGTTTATGGTGATTTAAATGCTACAAAAGAAGAAGTAGAAAAAGCAGCTGATTTAGCAAACGCTCATGACTTTATAATGAAACTACCACACGGATACTCTTCTGAAGTATATGAAGGTGGAAATAACTTTAGTCAAGGAGAAAGACAGCTTATTTCAATCGCTAGAACGATTCTTAGTAATCCAGACATCTTAATTCTTGATGAAGCAACAAGTAATGTTGATACTAGAACAGAATTTAGAATTCAAAAAAGTATGAAACTACTGATGAAAGGACGCACAAGCTTTGTAATAGCTCATCGACTTCAAACAATTAGAAATGCAAACAAGATTCTTGTAATTAAAGAAGGGGAACTAATTGAGAGTGGAAATCATCACGATTTATTATACGAAAAAGGATTTTATTACGACTTATATACAACGCAATTCAAAGATTTAATACTAGAAGAGGAATAATCCAAATGTCATTAAGTTAAGAAATAAACTTCTTTATATGTAACAACAAAGAACTAAAAACAGTGAGATCATATAGATTTTACTGTTTTTTTCAATTTTCAGCAAAGTAAAGGACCAAATTAAATAAATTTGGTTAGATACATAAGTAATGGAAGAAAATTATGATACTCTATAAATGAAGCTAGTGAACTTTCTAGGTTTTAGATTTCTTGTGCAGGAACGATGATTTCGAATAATAGAAAGATATTTGCTTATTAAAGCTTCAACATTGATTATGATAGTATTAAAGAATCTCAAGTATTTACGACATATTTGAACAGTCCGGGTAAAATTTATTTTATAAGCGTATGTGGAATTTCGTTTAAGAAACAGAGCATTCTGGATGATAGATTCGCAGAAATTGTGCAAAGTTAGACGTGCATAAATTTTCTGAATAATACTATCATTTTTCTTTGCATGGAAGTTTGAAAGTCCAATTGCATATTTAAGTTGTCTAAAGGAAGTCTCGATACCCCAGCTAATGCGATATAAATTCTTAATATCTTCAGGAGAAAAATCATCAGATAAATTAGTAGCAATGCATTCAAATTTACTAGACTCTAACTCAACACGTACAACTCTAAAAGTTAGAGGATAGATAGGTTTCTCTCTGGTAGAGAAATCAAATCTACTATGCGAGGGTGAAAATCTATAGTGAGGTAATGACTTATAATTTTTCTTTTGATAATTAGAAACATTAACGGTAAGGGGTATATCAAATTCAGCAGTTGAAGTCAAATTCCGATTGGACAATATCCCGTTACTAGAGACATCTTTAATCCGAACAATAAAATTCATATCTAGATTATCAAAGTGAGCAAAAGTATTATAACTCTCATAGCCTCTATCACAAATGATAATTGATTTTTGCCTAACATTAGGCAACATATCAATCAAAGCTCCACGTTCATCAAGTTTATTAATGGGTTGAATAACCGCATCAGTATAAACATTATTCAATAAATCATACACGGCAGAAAGAACAAGTAATAAATCATGATTTAACAATTCAACATAGAAAAGCAATGGACCTAAGAGTCGTTGCAGACGAGAGAATTGTCGATGGATATTATTTTGCAACAGCAATAAAATATGCCTATAAGATTTTGGAAAATCCAGTAATCCTATTAGAAAAACCACAAGAAATTATTATTGATGATTAAATTTAAGAAAAATGTTTTCTAGCCTTTACAATAGGTATTTTCTATGCTAAAATTATAGAGGTTAAAATAATCAATTTAAGAAAATATAGAAAGAGGTGATGGTAATGATTAAAAGATTAGTAAATATGAGACTTACACATAACGTTAATTTAAGCGCGTTTTTTGTTATGCAAAAACCATCACACAAGGATAGACTCTAATTTTAATAAAATTGGATTTTAGTTGTTTTTTAATGAACTAAATATGTCTTTCATCTTTTGATGGAAGACATTTTTTTATGGATTGAGGTGAAGAAAATGAATATATTAAGTATATCTAAACTTAAAAAAGAGTTTAACGGAGAAGTTTTATTTCAAAACATCTCTTTTGACATAAATAGCAAAGATAAAATTGCTTTAATAGGTAAAAATGGAACAGGAAAATCGACATTACTAAAAATGATATTAGGCGACATTCATATTGATGAAGGAGAAATTCATAAATCTTCAAAAGTGCAAATTGGATATTTATCCCAAGAAGTTATTTCAAATAGTGATAATTCATTAATTAATGAGATGTATAGTGTGTTTCATGAAATAATTTCTTTAGAGAAACGTATGAATGATTTAACAGCAAAACTCGAAAATGATCCTCTTAATAAAGAACTAATAAATAGATATGCAACATTAGAACATAACTACGCCATTAATGGAGGATACGAATATCATTATCAAATTAACTTAATCTTATCTAAATTTGGATTTAAGAAAGAGGAATACAATCGAAATATCAATACTTTTAGTGGAGGAGAAAAAACTAGAGTAGCGTTTTCAAAACTGCTATTACAAAAACCAGACTTGTTAATTTTAGATGAACCAACAAATCATTTAGATATTGAAATTATAGATTGGCTAGAAGACTATTTAAATAAATACGAGGGTGCCGTTTTAATCGTTACTCATGATAAATACTTCATAACAAAAGTCTGTCGTAAAATGATTGAAATTGATCATTCTACAGCGCATATATATCATGGTAGTTTTACTGAATATGAAGATGAGAAGATAAAGAGATATGAACTTCTACTTAGAAACTATAAACGTCAGCAAAAAGAAATTGCTCACTTACAAAGTTTTGTGGATAGATTTAAATACAATGCTAAACGTGCAAGTATCGCAAAAGACCGTGAGAAGAAGATAAAGAGAATAGTAAAGATTGATAAGCCGCATCAATCAAATAAACATGTAAAAATGCAGTTCTTAGACCGTAGAACAACTAGAGATATTATTTTACAAGCAGAAAATATAAGCATTGGATATGATAATAAAACATTATTAACAG
>JAOZSP010000080.1 GCA_029939615.1 Candidatus Izemoplasma sp.
GCATATGTTTTCGGGATTGGAAAATCTACAGCAATAGAAGTACTAAAAGCTGCAGAAGTTTCTGAAGATACAAGAGTTAAAGACTTAACAGAAGACGAGTTAGGTCGTATCAGAACAGAAGTAGCAAAAGTAAAAACAGAAGGTGATTTAAGAAGAGAAGTTGCCTTAAATATTAAAAGACTACAAGAAATTGGAAGTTATAGAGGAATGCGTCACCGTAGAGGATTACCTACTCGTGGACAAAATACGAGAAACAATGCTCGTACACGTAAAGGACCTCGTAGAACTATAGCTAACAAGAAGAAATAAAGGAGGAAAATAAAATGGCACGTAAACAAAGATCAAAACGTCGTGTGCGTAAAAATATTCCTTCGGGAGTAGCACACATTCATTCAACTTTTAATAATACAATAATTACAGTAACTGATCCTTATGGGAACGCAATTGCTTGGAGCAGTGCGGGAGCATTAGGTTATAAAGGGAGCCGTAAATCAACACCATTCGCAGCACAACTTGCAAGTGAAGCTTGCGCAAAAGCAGCAATGGAACACGGAGTTCAAAAAGTAGAAGTTTCAGTTAAAGGTCCAGGACCTGGACGTGAAGCTGCAATTAGAGCATTACAAACTGCTGGTCTTGAAATAACAGCGATTAAAGACGTAACACCAATTCCACATAACGGATGTCGTCCACCAAAACGACCTCATCGTTAAGATGGTACAATAAAGGGAGGTTGTTCATTTGAAAGATTTAAAATTCGAGAAACCAAATACAACTATTGAGATATTAAATGAAACAAATACTTATGGTAAATTCATCGTCTCTCCTTTAGAAAGAGGGTATGGAATTACTCTAGGTAATTCACTACGTAGAATCTTATTGTCAAGTTTACCAGGTGCAGCAATTATTAACTGTGAAATTGATAACGTTCAACATGAATTTAGTAGTGTTGAAGGAGTTATTGAAGACGTTACTGGTATTGTACTTAATTTAAAAGAAGTTGTTTTAAATATTGATAATGATGATGTAAATGTAGAAAAACGTTTAGAAATCTATGTCGAAGGACCTCATGTAGTAACTGCAAAAGACATTATTTGTGATAACGAAGTAATCATTATTAACGAAGACCACCATATCGCAACAGTAAACAGCGGAAAATTCCGTATGATTATGACTGTTCGTAAAGGTATTGGATACGTTAATGCTAATACTAATAAACAATTTATTAATCGTTCAAATATAGGTATTATCCCAATCGATAGTATTTATACACCTGTAACAAGAGTTAACTATGACGTATCACCTGCTTCAAGTAGTGATGCTAGACATGACAAACTAACAATGGAAATTTGGACAAATGGAAGCGTAAGCCCACAAGAGGCATTAGCAAAAGCTTCTAAAATGATGATTGAACATCTACAAGTAATGGTAGAACTAAGCGAAAAAGTTAAAGAAGAAGAATTTATGGTAGAGAGAGAAGACGAACAAAACTCTCAAATATTAGAAATGCAAATAGAAGATTTAGATTTATCAGTGAGAAGTTATAACTGTTTAAAACGCGCTGGAATCAACACTGTTGAAGAACTGACACAAAAATCAGAAGAAGACATGATGAAAGTACGTAATTTAGGTAAGAAATCACTTAAAGAAGTTAAACAAAAACTGGATGAACTTGGTCTTGGACTTGCAAGACATTAATAGGAGGTAATTTACATGGCTGGATATAGTAAATTAAACCGAAGAAGTGACCAAAGAAAAGCAATGTTACGTGATTTAGTTACTCATTTAATTATTCATGAGAGAATCACAACAACAGAAACTAAAGCAAAAGAATTACAACGCTTAGTTGAAAGAATGGTAACCTTAGGTAAAAAAAATACACTAGCTTCAAGAAGACAAGCAGCAAGAACTGTAAGATTCTTAGATGCTGGTAATGATCAAAACGCATTACAAAAATTATTTAGTGAAATCGCACCTCGTTTTACAGAACGTAATGGTGGATACACAAGAGTTCTTAAATTAGGGCCAAGAAGAGGAGATTCTACTCCTATGGCTATTATTGAATTCGTAGAATAACATTTAACAAATATAAAAAACAAGTTCATTTGAACTTGTTTTTTTGTTATAATGTTCAATATACAAGGAGTGGTTACATTGAAAAAACTTATAATTCAAATAGTACTACTAGTAATATTACTAGGTCTCACCATTACTTCAATTATGACAGGGAACATGTTTCAAATAATACTATTTTACTTATTCCTTGATTTCCTTTTCGCAATAATGCTATATAATCACTTCCGAAAGAAACCAATGGAAACACTCGTTTTATATATAGTAATATTTTCTATTTTATCAATAATAGCCTTTATTACACTTAGAATGTTTTTCCTATTCTTAGTAATATTTATTGATTTATTTGTAGCTTATAAAGCTTATCAAAGCTATTCAGAACTATATTAAGGAAATGAACCTTTTGTAATGTATTAAAAAAGCATAATTTCAAAACCATGAAGTTATGCTTTTTTGATGTGATTTCTTACAAGAATAACTAAGTCTAAATAAGATAGAGAACCATCAGCTAATCCTAACCCTATTTCGATTCTTTTCTCAATTGACAAAACTAATTTGTAACCGCATAGTTTAATCCCCATAAATAATACTAGAACGCCAATTCGCTATTTCCATCTACGAAGGGATGTCTTGCAACTAACCCATATGCAAGCCGACAAACCTTTTCAATATTGGTTTTGTATATATCTTTTCTATCGATTGTAATATATGGCTGGTAAATCACAGCCTCTAAAATATCATTATTGTAGCCATGAATTCCACCAAATTTATTTATTAATAATTTGTGATAATTTACAATTCTTTCCTTTGTAAATGTGTATATCATTTAGCTAATTCTTCAAATACTTCATAATGCTCATCCATTATTTTATCTGCTTCTTTAGCCATAAGTTTAGTTATTAGAGTCTCATAAAATTCAAAATCTAAAATGACATACTTAGGTTTATTTCTTTTCATTATAATTACATCCTTAATTTCATCTACCTTCTTTAAAAGGTGCGTAAAATTTTGGTTTGCTGAAGTAATTGAGACAGTTTTATTTGTATCTATTAACATGGTCTCACCTCCTATATATAATAATTATATGCTATAATAGCGATAAAAACAACTAGAAAAATAGCTATTTTATGTTTGCTGTATTTTTTTCCTTTACTTGGATGATATTTATAGATATATATAGTGCTTTTTAAAACCGCTTTTGGTATAATCAATATGTTAAATGGAGTTGGTTAGATGAACATAATTGAAATAAAAGATTTATCGTTTAGTTACCTTGAAGATAAACCTGTATTAAGTAATGTAAACCTTGAAATAAAAAAAGGTGAATGGGTTAGTATTTTAGGACATAACGGGAGTGGTAAATCTACGTTATCAAAGTTAATAATCGGCTTACTAAAAGCGGATAAAGGTGAAATTGTTGTTGATGGTCTTACCTTAGATGAAGAAACCGTATATGAAGTAAGAAGAAAAATCGGTATTGTTTTCCAAAACCCTGATAATCAGTTTGTAGGGGTTACGGTTGAAGATGATATCGCTTTTGGTATGGAAAACCTATGTTTTGAAAGAGAAGAAATGATTAAAAGAATAGATGAATATGCAACAAAAGTTAACATGCAAGACTACTTAAAAAAAGAACCTCATAATTTAAGTGGAGGACAAAAACAAAGAGTAGCTATTGCTGGTATTTTAGCTATGAATACCGATATTATTATATTTGATGAAGCGACTAGTATGTTAGATCCTAAAGGTCGAGATAAAATAATGGAATATATTAAAGAAATTAATAATGAAGGAGTTACCGTAATAACGATAACTCACGATATGAAAGAAGCAGTTCACTCCGATAAAATACTTATTTTAAAAGAAGGCGAAGTATTAGCTTTTGGTAAAACAAACGATATATTAAACGATAAAGATACATTAAATTCCTCAAATCTAGAATTACTACTACCCTTAAAACTACTATATAAAATTGAAGAAGCAAACATTAATAATCAGGAGATAAAAGATATTTTATGGCAATTAAGTTTGAACGAGTAAACTTTGAATATATAAGCGCGGACGGTAGTAGTTTTAAAGCATTAAAAGATATTAATTTAGAGATTAGTGATAAAGGGGAATTTATCACCTTAATCGGAGAAACAGGAAGTGGAAAAAGCACATTAGTACAACACATGAATGCCCTAGTAAAACCGAGTTCAGGCGAGGTTACAGTATACGGCATAAAAATATACAATGATATTAAGAAAAAGGATAGGAACGTAAAATTAAACCCTTTACGTCAAAAAGTAGGGCTAGTCTTTCAGTTCCCTGAATATCAACTGTTTGAAGAAACAGTTTTAAAAGATATTATCTTTGGACCTAAAAACTTTGGGGTTAAAGAAGCTGAAGCAATTGAAAGAGCAAAAGAGATAATTAAGTTAGTTGGATTAGATGAATCATATTTAAAAAGAAGTCCTTTTAATTTATCTGGCGGAGAAAAGAAAAGAGTTAGTATCGCAGGTATATTAGCGATGGAACCAGATATATTAGTATTAGATGAACCTACAAGTGGTCTTGACCCTAAAGGACGAGATGCTTTACTTGAATTATTTACTTCAATTCATAACGAACTTGATAAAACAGTAATCATAATCACTCATGATATGAATACTGTTTATAAATACGCTTCTCGTGTTTTAGTTATGAGTGAAGGAGAACTTGTTTTTGATGGTGATCCTTTAAAACTATTTACTAAAAAGAACTTAATAGACTGGAATCTAGATTTACCAGAAATCATTCAAATAACAAGACAACTAGAAGATAAACTAAATATAAAAATAAATAAACTACCTCGTAATGTTGATGAGTTATTCAACATTGTTAAGGGGGTATTATAATGAAAAACATTATAATTGGGCAATATATCCCTGGTTTAAGTTTTCTTTATAAAATGGATCCTCGTAGTAAACTTATTGCTTTAATGCTATTAATGGTTTCAACATTTATTTTGCAAAATGTTTTCCATATTTTAGTAATGTTATCACTTGTTTTAATAATGTTAAAAATTGGTGGTATTGAAATCGGTAGAATTGCTAGAGGTTTAAGACCAATAATGATTTTATTAATCTTTACTTTTACTTTCCAAATTCTTTTTGTAAAAACAGGATCACTTCTATATGAGTTACAACTAGATTTTTCAGTATATAACATACTAATAGCTGTAGGACTATTTATTGTTTTCCTTTTCACAAGAAAATTTATGAGATTTAGACTATTATATTTTCTCGTTATTGCTGCTGCTATTATGACTTTGTTTTCTTTATATAGCCCTGGGTTATATCTAGGAACAAGAAATATTCAAATCCATACAGACGGTGTTAGCGGTGCATTCTTCATAATGATTAGATTAATCATTATTGTTACTTTGTCTACTGTCTTAACATTAACAACTAAACCAACAGATTTAACTTTGGGGTTAGAACAATTATTAAAACCACTAAGTATAATAAGAATAAGTTCAGAAGAAATAGCTTTGATTATTTCTATTTCATTACGGTATATTCCAACACTATTAGATGAAGCAAATAAGATAATGTTAGCTCAAGCAAGTCGTGGTGTTGACTTTAATGAAGGTAAACTAAAAGACAAAGTAATGCAGATAATTAGTTTGTTAGTACCGATGTTTATTATTAGTTTTAAACGAAGTGACGAACTAGCAAACGCTATGGAAGCAAGAAACTTTGTTCCTGGTGAGAGAAGAACAAGATTACATGTTTTACTATGGAGTAGAATTGATACTATTGTAATTATCGTTTCTGCCTTATTTGTAGCTGGGTCTATATGGGTTGTAGTAGTATGGTAAACCTAATAGAGAAATACTATAAAGCATGGGAAACAAAAGATTTATCTTTACTACAAGAAACTATTCACAAAACTATTTACGGAATAAGAACATATAGTGAAGAGAAATTATTTACGAATGAGGAATTATTTAAGTATTTTGCGATCTCAAATTCATTTGTTACTAAAATAATTAAGACTTCCCTTAACGAAGATGAAGTAAAACTTATTCTTGAAATTGATGATAAAAAAGTAGTAGCTAAAATTACATTTAAGGATAATAAAATATATAAAGTTTATGAAGAAATACCAGCGACTAATAGAAGATTAAAATGTATTGTTTCATATGACGGTAGTGCCTATAGTGGATATCAAAAACAACCAAATCAACCAACTATTCAAGAAACATTAGAAACAATAATTCAAAAAGCCTTAAATCTTAAATCAGTAGTTAAAATCCATTCAAGTGGAAGAACTGATAAAGGAGTACACGCTATAAATCAAGTCTTTCATTTTGATATAGAAAGTACAATAGAATCATCTAGGATAAAACTTATTTTAAATACTAATTTACCTGATAGTATTTACATTAAACATGTTGAAGAAGTAGATCATACATTTCATAGTAGATATGATGTTAAAGAAAAGGAATATGTGTATAAAATCAATATAAAAGAATTTGATCCAATTCAAAGAAACTATGAATGGTATATAAAAAATGTTGATTTAAATATTTTTAAAGAACAACTAAAAGATATTATAGGTACTCATGACTTTACTTCATTTACAAAATCAAATAATAATCCTACTAATATACGGACTATCTTTAATGCTTTTATTGAAGAAAAAGATAATCATATTTTTATTCATATTAAAGGTAGTGGGTTCTTAAGGTATATGGTAAGAAATATTATTGGAGCAATTTACGCAATAAGTAATAAAAAAGCAAATTACACTATTAAAGAACTTCTTAAGCAAAAAGATGTAAATCTTATTAAGGATAAAGCACCAGCTTCTGGGCTATATTTGTTTAATGTGAAGTATTAAGGAATTGTAATATGATTGAATATAAAGAACTGATATATGATGAAAAAGCCATTCTTAATCTATACTTAGATAATGAATGGATCGCATATACAAATAAAAAAGAGTTGTTATTCAAAGGAATAAAAAACTCTTTAGAT
>JAOZSP010000081.1 GCA_029939615.1 Candidatus Izemoplasma sp.
TTGAGGTGCAAACATTAAACTATAAACAACTAGTGTAAAGAATATTCCTCTTCCCGGAAACTTATATTTAGCTAACGGGAACGCTGCCATAGAAGCAATAATAACATGTCCAAATGTTCCTAAAGAAGTAATCAATATTGTATTAAAGAAATATCTTGAAAATGGAATCCATGAATTACCAATTAACTCTGATAAATCTCTAAAGTTGTCAAACGTAATATTTCTTGGTAATAATCTTGGTGGGAATAAGAATAATTCATCTAAAGGTTTAAACGCATTTGAAGCCGTCATAATTAACGGATAAGCACTAAAAGAACCAAACGCTAATAACAAAATGAATAAAGCAATATCTCCCCCAAGAGAACGATTTAATTTCTTAGGTCTTTTTAATTTTTTCCATAGTTTTTTTATAAACATAGTCTTATTCACCTACCTTTCTTAATATTTGTCTTACAATTAAGTTTGTAGTAATCATAATTAAGAATAAAACTGTAGCTATTGCTGAAGCGTACCCTAAATCAAATCTTACTGTACCATAATCAATTAAATGTGTAACAATTGTATGTCCAGCATATTGAACAGAAGGGAACCCTACTAATTGCATTGATACTTGGGCAATAGCAAGTGAAGTTGTAATTTGCATTACCGCTCCAAACATTAGTTGCGGTTTCATTGAAGGTAAAGTAATAAACCATAACTCTTGCCAACGGTTTCTAATACCATCAATTGCTCCTGCTTCATATAACGTTCTATCAACAGACTGAAGTCCGGCAATAAACGCTAAGAAACTTACACCTAAACTTAACCATAATTGAACTATAATAATTACAAGCATCATATAAGATGGATCTTTAAGCCATAAAATAGGCTCACTAATAAACCCAAATTTAATCAAAAACGCATTTGCATAACCATGCATATCTCCAGAGAAGATAATAAGCCACATTAGGAATGCATTCCCTGAAATAGATGGTGCATAAAAGATTAAAGTCATAAAAGCTCTTAATTTTGGACCAAGTTCGTTTATAAGCCAAGCAAATACAAAAGCTAATAAATAACTGACAGGTCCAGTAACAACCGCTAAAATAAGCGTATTTCTTAAAGCGATAATGAAAACATCATCTTCTAAAAATAATTTAACGTAATTATCAAGCCCAATAAATTGTGCTGGTTCTAGTAAGTTAAAATAAGTAAAACTAATTCCCAAAGACATAAATACAGGAATAATCGTGAAAGTAAAAAATAGAATAGTAAAAGGAGCCATTAGTAAATAATAGTGCTTACTTTTCTTAATATCACGAATAAGTCTTTGAAACCATGTTAACTGTAGAAATTTCTCTGTTTTTGTAAGTTCCATATTTACCTCCTAATCTAACCCGAATTCACGGCGTTTTTTCTCTATTTCATCATTAATAATTTGTACATAATCATAAATTGTTTCTTTTGGATTTGAGCTATCATTTAATACTAAACGAAAAGCATTATCTAAATGTCGACCCATCATATATCCACCTGGAACTTCAGGTATACCTTTAACCCAGTCCCATTGTTCTTCTAATTTTTGATATTCTGAAACTGTCCATGGTAACTGGCTTAATGCTTCAACATTAGCTGTAGGATATCTTGCTGCTGCTCCTAAAATACCTTCCATTTCTCGTCCAAATTGAACTTGGATCGGAGAACTTGTCCACCATTTCAAGAATTCCCATGAAGCATCTTTGTTTTGTGAATCTTCCATAATCATAATTCCTGTACCTGTTGATACAGTTTCTCTTCTAATTGTTTCAACACCAAATTCATCAGTAACAACTGTTCCTGGCATAGGAACAAAGTCCCATTTACCTCTTATCTCGGGTGCAAATACACTTAGAGAATTATAACTATTATAATAAGTAATCCCAATTGGCATTTGTCCACTTCTAAATCGATTTATAAAGTTAGCTTGTACTGGGAATGAATAATCAGTATAAAACTGTGTCCATCTTTCAAATATTGCAGGTCCACTTCCTTCATCAAATCCACTTTCAGTATTACCATTTAGATAGAATTCACCATCATTTTGATAAAACATTGTTGCGAAAATTGGATTTGGAGGTAAATTCATTACCGCACCTTGTGTTATTGGAACTGGTAAATAAAACTCTAAATTATGTTTTTGTAAATCAGGAATTAACGAAATAACATCATCCCAAGTATCTGGGTATTCTAATCCTAATTCATCAAAAATATCAGTTCTATAAAACATCATTAAAAATATTTGTTGTTCTGGTAATGCATAATATCCGCCTTCAAATTCATAAGGTACGATTGCACTATCTTTAAATCTTTCTGTAACTTCCTCAAAATCAGAAAATTGTGATATATCATATACCGCACTTCTCATCGCATAGTTTACAGGAATACTATTTCCTAATCCCATTGCAATATCTGGTCCTACTTTTGATAATGTAGCAGGAAGTAGAACGGCACCATTAACTAATTTTAAATCTACTTTTACTCCGGTAGTAGGAGTAAATGTCTCATCAACCATTTTTCTTAAAACATTTGCTTGATCCCGTCCAATTGAAAGCCATACTTCAATTGTTTCATCAGATACACTAGTTTCAGTTTCACCTAAACTTGAGTAATCAGTTACAAATGTTGAGAAGAATGATTTCATACTAAAGATTAAAGTTGTAAAAGAACTTGCTGTACTTTGCGGTAATTCACTACCTTCATCATGAATAATAAAATAATCAATTTCTAAAGGTTGAGCACTTAACAAAATAACCAATGTTCCTAGTGAAGAAATATTACCATTATAAGAAGCTAAATTAGTATGAATTTCACTTGGTTTAGCAATAAAATCATCTAACTGTAATATAACTGTATCTAATATTCCTGTTTTTTCACTTTTCGAACCTGATACAGCAATAATTGTATCTCTAACATCCTGTAAATTTTCTCTTTCCGTGCTTATTCTCTCAAGTAAATTATCAATTCTATCAGCTAATTGATAATCACGGTAAGGGTCAGGAGCAGGTCCTGTATAAATTAATATCTCACGATACAAGTCATTAAGATTAGCTATTGAGCTTTGAATTTGTGCAATCAAAGGCCCATAAATCCCTAATGAAACTTCCATAGTAATTGTATTTGTTTTCCCAGCTTCAAAATAATATAAATAAGCTTCTTCTGTTGTTCCTAAAGTTTGAATTCTCCAATCATTAGAATACTCAAAAGTATAATTTTGCATT
Organism: Candidatus Izemoplasma sp.; assembly: GCA_029939615.1. GTDB lineage: Bacteria > Bacillota_I > Bacilli_A > Izemoplasmatales > Izemoplasmataceae > Xianfuyuplasma. Next base: position 3,237 of record JAOZSP010000081.1, read on the forward strand.
TCCGCAAAAGGAATTTCACCATTAACATAAATATGACGACTAACACTCATTCCTGATGCTAATTTTTGTTTAACACGCATACTAATATTGTAAAGCCCATCTTCTTCAACTTCAAATTCCCAAGTAATACTATCACCAGCAATACGCCAGTTGTTTCCACCAATAGAATTTAATCTAACTAAAGTTGGACTACTTGGTTCTGTCAAAGGACTAGTTCTATCATTAAGAGGATAAAGAGTAGGAGAAGAACTATACGCAGGAGTCTCTGCAGGTAGTAAATCAATAACACCTTCTACTTCTTCATATCCTAAAGCATCGTATTCATCTAATACGTCATCATACGATTTTAAATCAGTTATTGAAACTAACTCAATACTTTTAATCAATAACGGTTCACGAACAGATTCTAATTTAATAGTATTTACACCCGCTTCAAAATAAAAAGCATAAGGTTCATTTACATATCCGATATGATCATTAAAGAAACTTGATGTCCAAAATGGCAACTCTATTTGACTTGGTCTAATATCATTTCCATTAATATCTTGTTTTACTTCATCTGTGTTCCCCCAAATACGATGAAAGGAAATATTATTTGCACCATCAAAAGGTACTTCACCATTAATATAAAGTGTTCTTTCAATCATTGAACTTTTCCCTTCGTAAGGATAATAGTTTAACTGAAGATTATAATATCCAGCCTCAACAACACTAACATCCCATGTTACACTTCCATACTCATCTGTTAATAAAACATCATCTACACCACTATAAGTAGCGAGATTTTCATATTCACCATCAATTTCTGTAAAATCTACACCGTTAATAACAATAGGTTCTACTTGTGGATATACACTTCCATTTTCATCTAAATATTGATAATAATCAGATGTACTATAATAAGCTAAATCTGAATAATCATATTCACTTGCTTCTACACTGTTGTAGTTCATATAGTCTTTTCTGTTTTTCACCCAAACATTTTCAATTGTGAAAAACCCTATAAGAAAAATAATACTAGACAATATGATAATTAAAGTTTTTTTCATCAAGACACTCCTCTCTATATAAATTCCCCCTTAAATAAAATAAGGGGGCTGTTAATCCTTAATTCCCTAAATAATCATCTAAAGCATCTTCATAAATCGGTTTAATTTGATCTACAATAGTTCTTGAAGTACCATCTTTGATAGCACTATTGATATTTTTCCCCCAACCATTATCACTGAAAGCACCTATACCAACAGCATTAATTAAATCAAGATATATTTTATCAAAAATTTCAAGATATGCTTCAACATAAATCTCATCATCAAACTTAGTAAGCAACGTTAATTCAAAAGCGTCAGATAATTCTTCATCTGTTTTCCATAATTGAAGTTCATTCCAAACTTGGAATACTAATTCTTCTCTTTCAGCAGACATTCCGCTTGCAACAGTCATTACAGCAACACCGTATACAGGAGAAACATAATCATCAGTATAATCATCAGCAACAGGATAAGGAACAAATCCGATTTCAAATGGTAAAGTACCCCATCTGTTTTCAGCAGTTACAAACCATAAACTACCTGGATGCATTGCGATTTTTCCTGTTTGCCATTCAGGGCTTCCTGAATCATATTGTGGATTAGGTTCAAATAATCCTTTACTATATAAATTACCTAAATAGTCGTAAGCAGCTAATGCTGGATTTTGAGCAAAAGCAACACGTCCTGTTTTAGCACTTATTAAACTACCACCATTTAAAGGAATCATATTAGTAGCATAAGCAGACAATACTCCACCTAAAGCAAATTTATCATCACCTTGTCCTGATAACATTGTTTGAACTTCTGTAGCCCATACTTCAAATTTAGTCCAATTCCATTCACCAGCTAAATATAGTTCTGTAGGATTAGCTACACCTAAACTTTCAATTAAGTCAGCATTATAATATAATCCATAATTAATTTGAACTTTTCCAGCTTCAAATCCATAAAGATTTTCTTGATACGCACCTACTTCTCGATATGATTCATCAATATTAGTTCCGTGAGTACCCATATATGAATCCACACTAACAATTGCTTCATTTTCCGCTAATTGTTGTAGCCAGTCGCTAGTTACCCAATAAATATCTGCTAAATGATCACCAGATACAGATGATTGAATAATCGCATTAACACGGCTCGGACCCCAAGCAGCACTTGCTGAGTAATTAACATAGTTAATTTCAACATTTAGTGCTAATTCAACTTCTCTTTGAAGTTCTTGTTTAGCTAATTGTTCAGTTCCTGAATAAGCATCGTGGAAAGGATCAATTTCATAAACAGCACCATGCATTATTGTAATAACTTCAGGAGCTATATCAACACATACTCCATCAATTAATTCTTGATACAAAGTACATCCTTCTTCACTTGCAACAACAATTGTTCTTGTTTCAGTAGTTGTATTACCATCACTATCAGTAACAGTATAAGTTAAAACGTAGTTACCAACAGTTGTCATATCAACAGTCCCTGTAACAACGATATCACTAGTTACATCACCATCAATTTCATCAGTAGCACTAACACCATCTAATTGATCAAAAGTGTCATTAATTGTTAATTCTACTCCGGCAATTCCACTAATAGTAGGAGCATTTACATCTGCTACAGGTTTTGCAACACATACACCATCTTCTAAAATTTGATCTGAAGTACAAACAGGATCTACTGGGTCGTCATCATTTCCACCACCGCATGCAGACATTGTTAATACTAGACCAGTAATTGTTAAAAATAAAAAAATCTTCTTCATAATCTTCCCTCTTTTCATTTTTTTAATGGTACTTAAATTCAATAACTCAGTAAATATTTGAAATCTCTTTTCATATATATAATATAAGATAATTATACATTTTTTATTTAAAGAATAAAAGAATACAAGGTGTATTTTCAATATTGAAAAATAATTTTCATTAAATTAGCACTCTAGCAATATATTTTAAAAAAAACTAGCCTAATTTAATAGACTAGTTTAATTTTATATTCGATTTTTTAATTAGAATTTTCTTTTAAGAAATAATACGAATCCTCCACCAAGTGCTACAAGAGCAACAAGTGAACTTCCAATATTAAGTGCAGATCCGCATCCTGTTTGTTCAAGAATTGTAGCATCGATTAATGCTTGAATTTCTGCATCAGTAATTGCAGCAGCATCGATTAATGCTTGAATTTCTGCATCAGTTACTTCAGCAGCATCGATTAATGCTTGAATTTCTGCATCAGTTCTGATAGAAGCATCGATTAATGCTTGCATTTCTGCATCAGTTCTAACAGCAGCATCGATTAATGCTTGAATTTCTGCATCAGTTAATGTTGCAGCTTCAACGATAACATCAAATTCAACTAAAGCTGTATTTCCTGCTTCGTCTTCTACAGTTACTTCAACTGTATAAGTACCAACAGTATCTACTAATAATCCACCATTACTTGAAACATAAATAGCTAAGTCATCTAAACTATCATTTGTATCAAATGCAGCAACATTACTTAAGATTGCTTCATTAACACTAGTGAACTCACCAGCAGTAATTTTATAATTATCATTTACAGCTAAGATTTGAGGAGCTGTAATATCATCAACTGTTACAGTAAATGAATCATTAGTAACTATATCATAATCAAAATCTATAGAAGCTAACATGTAAGCTACAGAATCATCATAAGCTAAAGCTCTTAATGCAGGTGAGATTGTACCACCATGTGATCCAATAACAAATCCACCTTCTTCAATAGCTATAGCAGAT
>JAOZSP010000010.1 GCA_029939615.1 Candidatus Izemoplasma sp.
AACCACCTCTTCAATAACCCAATATACCACTTTAATCCTGTTTTTTCAATAATTATGGCATTTATATATAGAGGGTTTTGAAATCTATCGGAAAATAATGTATAATATATTTTATATTATACTAAAAAATATGATATTGCTTGACATATGAGTTGTCATTCATATATAATGCAGTGGTATAATAATAAAACCATATATTAGACTCGAGACTTGATCTCCTCTGTGTAAGGGAATATCTATTACGAGGTGAAAATATGATTAAAAAAGTTATAATGAAAGGCTTAATATGTTCTAACTGTGCAGCTAGAATTGAAAGAGCCATTGGTAAGCTTAACTATATAAACTCTGCGACTTTTAACTTTCCTAACCAGGTAATGCTAATTGATGTAATGGAAGACTATGATGAAGAAAACGCAGTTTTAGAAATTAGGAATATTGTTAATTCAATTGAAGATGGTGTTGAAACATATTCATATGATAGAAGACACTTTATGGATACAAAAAAACAAATAGAAACTTACTACTCTTTCTTTATAGGAGTAGCTATTTATGTTATTGGGTATGCCTTTGAATTCTTCAATGTTCCCTGGGCTGATATTTCACTATATTTCATAGGTTATGTTTTTATTGCATATAAAATAGCTCGTAAAACTTTCAAAGGAATTAAAAGAAGAGAATTTTTCGACGAAAACACATTAATGTTTATCGCAACAATTGCAGCAATGTTCTTAGGACACTACTATGAAGCTGCTCTAGTAATTATCTTTTACACTTTAGGGGAATACTTGCAACATCAAGCTATCCATAGAAGCAAACAAGAAGTATCTAGTTTAGTTGACTTAAGAATTGAATACGCTAATAAACTAGTTGATGGAAAAATTATTATTGTTGATCCTATGGCTATTGTTAAAGGTGATACAATCGTAATTAAAAACGGTGAAAAAATCCCTGTAGATGGAACCATAATCAAAGGGAACACTTCATTAAATACCAGTGCTTTAACAGGAGAAGCAAAATTATCAACAGTAAAAATGGGTGACTATGTATTAAGTGGAAATATTAATGTTGGTAGCGTAATTGAATTAGAAGCTAATAAAGAGTATCGAGAATCAACTATATCAAAACTAATTGATTTAATTGAAAACTCTACTAATCATAAAGCAGAACCAGAACAATTTATTACAAAATTCGCTAAATACTATACACCTGTTGTTACAACAGGTGCGCTCCTTATGTTTTTAATTCCTACACTTTTTAATCCGAATAATTATCAAGATTATATTTATAGTGCAGCTATATTCTTAGTAGTTAGTTGCCCTTGTGCCTTAGTACTAAGTGTTCCATTATCATATTTTGCAGGAATTGGTGCTGCAGCTAAAAAAGGTATTTTGTTTAAGGGAAGTTCATTTTTACACATGATTACAAGCGTTGATTCTATAGGGATAGATAAAACAGGTACTCTTACACATGGTAACTTTGAAGTATCAGAATATACCAATCTTGAAACATTAAAAATCGCAGCAAGTATTGAAAGATTCAGTAATCATCCAATTGCCCTATCAATTATCAAACATTATGAAGGCGAGTATTATGATTACCGTACAGTTGAAGAAGTTCCTGGATTTGGTTTAATTGTTACTACAGACGAAGGAAAGATCCTAGCTGGTAATCGTAAATTATTAAATAAACATAAAGTAAAAGTTACTGATAAAAAAGTAATGATTGGAAGCAATGTATTCATTAGTAAAAACGGTAAATATATTGGCAAAGTAGTCGTAAGTGACACTATCAAAAACTCTTCAAGAAACGTTATTAGAAGATTAAACAAATATTATAGTATCACAATGTTAACCGGCGATAATAAAGCAACCGCATTAAGTGTCGCAGAAGATTTAGGTGGAATTAAATTCGCAAGTAGTTTATTACCAGAAGAAAAAATTACTGCTTTTAACAATATTGAATCAAAAGGCTATAAAATGTATGTTGGTGACGGAATAAATGATGCACCACTTCTAAAAAATGCTGATATCGGTATTGCTATGGGTAACGGTAGCGAAATAGCTATTGATGTTGCTGATGTAGTTATTATGGGTGAAGATTTAACACTATTAGAACAAGCATTACACATTGCTAAAAAGACAAAAAGAATCGTTTACCAAAACATTATTTTCAGTTTATCAATCAAATTACTATTCTTAGTTCTTGCTGGATTCGGAGAAACTAAAATGATTATGGCTATATTCGCAGATGTAGGTATTACATTATTAGCGGTTTTAAATAGTCTAAGATTAATCTATTCAAAGGGGAAATAAAAATGAGTGAAGAAAAAATTAAAACCATAGCTGATACAGTGAAATTATTTAAAATCTACAGTGATTATACTAGATTAAGAATAATCGATTTACTTGTTAATAAAGAATACTGTGTTCAAGATATAGCTGATAATTTAGAAACCAGCCAATCAGCAATAAGCCACCAATTGAAATTACTTCGTGACTTAAATGTTGTAAAAACAAGAAAACAAGGTAAACAAGTTTTCTATTGTTTAAGAGACAATCACATAAAAGAAATCTTTCTTATTGGTTATTCACACGTCACAAAATGTAAATAATTAGGACACAAAAGTGTCCTTTTTTTTGTTTTAAAAAAAATACTACATCCAATAGGATGCAGTATTTTTAATGTTTAACTAATGAATATTTTTTCTTTCCTCTTTTTATCACAGTAAATTGATTACTAATTGCATTTTCTTTTTTAACAATAAAATCTAGATCATTTACCTTTTCACCATTAATGCTAACAGCATTATTCTTTATAAACTCTCTTGATTCACGCTTACTTGAAGCTAAATGCGCTTCAATCAACAAATCAACAATGTTTTTATCTTCTAATATAGTTATTGAAGGAACATCTTTAAAACCATCTTTTATCTCATCAACATTTAAAGATTTAATATCCCCACTAAATAACGCTTTTGAAATACGAAGAGCCCCTTCATAAGCTTCTTTTCCATGAACTAAAACCGTTAGTTCTTCTGCGATTTTATGTTGAGCTAATCTTTGATGAGGTGCCTTTTCAAATTCACTAATAATTTCTTTTGTTTCTTCAATACTTTTAAAAGTGAATTTTTTCAAAAAACTAACTGCATCTTTATCAGGAGTATTTATCCAGTATTGGAAAAATTCATATACACTTGTTCTATTTTTATCTAACCATACTGCACCACCAGCAGTTTTACCAAACTTACTTCCATCAGCCTTTGTTAATAAAGGCCAAGTAAGTCCATATGCTTTTTCTTCATGTCCTAATGCTTTTCTTATCAATTCAAGCCCTGCGGTAATATTACCCCATTGATCTTGCCCACCAATTTGTAATTTACACTTGTTTTCTTTATATAAATGCATAAAATCAAGTGATTGAATTACTTGATAACTAAATTCAGTAAAGCTGATTCCTTGATCTAATCTTGATTTTACACTATCTTTTGCCATCATTGAGTTGATATTGAAATTCTTTCCAATATCTCTTAAGAAAGTAATAATATCAATTTTACTAATCCAGTCATAATTATTAACAACTTCCGCATCTGGCAAAATATTTTTAACTTGTCTAGTAATTGCCTCTGCGTTTTTAAGTGATGTTTCAAGAGTTAAAAGCTGTCTCTCAGAACTTCTACCACTAGGATCTCCAATTAGTCCTGTTCCACCACCAATAACCAAGATTGGATGATGTCCTCTATCTTGTAATCTTTTTGAAACTAAATATGAAATTAAATGTCCAACATGTAAACTATCCGCAGTAGGATCTGCTCCTACATAAAAGGTAAGTTTCTCTTTTTCTAAAGTTTGTTCAATTTCAGGATCTGTGATATCAAAAATAAGATCACGCCATTTTAATTCTTGTAATAAATTCATTTTTTTCTCCTCCTATCATTAAAAAAAGTTCGCCCTAAAATAAGGACGAACTAATATATTCCGTGGTACCACCTTGATTCTAGATTTCTCTAGCACTCATTAAGATAACGGGTTTACCGTCTATGCTTTTCACATAGAACTCCGAAGTGTATAAATATCAGTTCACCTTAGTTTTCACCATCCACTAAGTCTCTACTTGTAAACTACGATACTCTCGTCTTCATCATCGCTTTATAAAGTTGTTTTTCTTAAAACAATTGAATGAGGCAATTTAACTACTCTCTCTGCAACTGTTTCCTTATTCATTAATTTTGTTAATAATCTCATACCAACTGCCCCTAAATCATAAATAGGAACATCAACACATGATAATTGTGGTCTAGCTAATCTAGCATATTTAGTGTTTTGGAATCCACATACACCAATATCTTCAGGAATCCTTACATCATTTTCAAATGCAACATTCATAAATGAGATAGCTATACTATCACGAACCGCGATAACACCATCAACTTTGTTTTCCTTAAAATATTCATTAAAATGTTCTGTATTAATAGAAATCCTTCCAGAAGTTCTCATTACTCGAGGTTCTAAACCAGATTCATTAATAGCTCTTAAATATCCAGATTCTTTTAAGTCATTAACCATATATTTTCTAACTGTTGAAACCATAAATATATTCTTACGACCTTCTTCAATCAATTTCTTAGTAATTTCATATCCAGCTCTCTCATAATCAATTGATACTGAAGGAATTTCATCATCACCAGGGAAAAATGTATTAGTTAATACTACTGGTATTTGATATGTATTTTTTACGGTTTTTAAAAAATCATATTGCGTTGGGGAAATTTCATCATTCAAATATAAAATTCCATCAACTTGAGCAGCAATAATCTCTCTTAATATATCCTCTTCACTTGCATCTTCACTCTCTAAAATATAGAGCAAAATCGAATATTTATATACTCTTGCAATATCAGCAATACCATTCATCATTTCCGCGATAGAAGCACGTCCCATATCAGGAACAACTACAGCTACAGTCGTACTTTTACGACTTGCTAATCCTTTAGCAAAAGCATTTGGTTTATATCCTAACTCTTCAATCACTCTTAAAACTCTTTCTCTTGTTTCAGGTTTAACTTTTTCAGGATTATTAATAGCTCTTGATACAGTCGCTAAACTAACACGTGCTGCGCCTGCTACATCATAAATAGTTGCTTTACTCATTATAAGCACCCTCTTTCGTCACATTGATTATATCATAAGTGAAAATGTTTTCAAGACAATCCCCATAAATAATGAAAACCTTTCATTATTTTGTGCAAATTGCTCAAAAATGGCTACTTATCCATGAAATATTATAACAATAATGTAAGATTTTACATTACCTTAAACAAAAACCACCCTTAAGGTGGTTAAATGTAGTCAATTTTATTAACTATCGGAATCTTTAAAACACCCAAAACTAAGGTAAACAAATATTGTGAAGCAAGAAAAATCATAAATACAATATTGTATACATTTACGTTACCTTCAAAAATACGTAAAATCATTGAAAGAATATATATAAACAAAGGTGTTTTGTAAATCACAAGAAACAAACTATTCGCAACAAGGATTTTCTTAACAAAACTATATGTTCCATCATCTACAGATATATATATAGCAGTTATTACTGCTCCCACTGCACTTACTAAAGTAACATCAGCAATACCTGATGTTACTCCATATCCATTCTCAATAACTTGTAAAAAGAAGATATGGAATGATACTAATGAAACAATTGAAAATGTAGAAAGTATAAAATACCTTTTTTGATATCCTTGATATACTACTAAAATAATGTAAAAAGGTAAAACAAATAAAGAACTAAAAAACGATACCCACATCAAATAAATATTAAAATCAATAATGGTTCCATTTCTATACATAATGCTAAGCACTATAAAACTTGCAATTTCTAATATTGAAGCGAGAATTACAATCCCGACTAAATTTCTATTATACACAATTTTCCTCCTAGTATAATCCAGACACATTAAAATAGAATCATACGATTACTTTACAATTATACCACAAAAAAAACATCATAAAAGATGTTTTTAAAATTAAATATAATCAATTTTTCTAATGATGAGCGACTGAAATATTGTCCAAATTCCAAAGACAAAATATTCAACTATCAAGGCTATAACATATATATCTTCATAGTCAGCTCTTCTTGTCCCGAAAAATTCAAAAAGAACTCGATAAAATACAAAATAAACGGGTGTTTTATATATTATTAATAACACACTGTTAATAATTAAAAATGCCTTAATAAACCTCTTTGTACTTTGATCAATCACTACATAAAACCCGACTACTAAAGATGCAATTGCAAAAACAATACTTAAATCAGCATAAAGCACATTCGTTGATCCACTATGTTCCATCCAATATGTATATAGAAAAAAGTAAGAGATTAGTGTAGAAATGGAAAAAACGGAATATAATAAATACCTTTTTTGATGCCCTTGAAAATGAATCACAATAAAATAGAAAACACTTTTAAACAAAAGACTAAACAAAGCAATTATCTTAATATAAGAAAAAACATTAGGAATGTATCCTTGCTCATTTAATCTCGAAAAAAATAAGTAGCTAATAACTTCTAACCCAAATACAACAAACAATATTCCAATAAACAATCTTCTATTCATAACGTCGCCTCCTATCATCATACTGTTTAACCATTATACCACAATAATTAAAAAACCACCATATTTGGTGGTTTTCATGTTATCTACGTTCTTTAATACGTGATTGTTTCGCAGAAAGTCCTCTGATGTAAAATAGTTTAGCTCTTCTAACTTTACCTCTTCTTAAAACTTGAACGTCTTCTACTAATGGTGAGTGAACTGGAAATGTTCTTTCAATTCCAACTCCGTATGAAACTTTTCTTACTGTGAAAGTTTCACCGATTCCTCCACCTTGTCTTTTAATTACTAATCCTTCAAATATCTGAATTCTTTCTCTGTTACCTTCTCTAATTTTTACAGAAACTTTAACAGAATCTCCAGCTCTAAATACTGGTGCATCAGACTTTTGATATTCATTAGTAATATCTCTTAATAATTGCTGAGACATGATATCAACTCCTTACTTTTTTTGAAACTTGCTCATAAGTAATTTCCAAAGCGGAGCAAATTTATATAGATTTAACAGCGATAATTATTATAGCATAACATAATATTGAATGCAAGGAGATTTTGAGTTAAATTCAACCTCTTATTATTCAAAACTTGACAAGGATTTTTTTCTTACTCGCCTCTTATTCGCCCTTACTTCCTTTTTGATACATTTCATAAAGATCAACACGTCTTTCTCTGGTTTTTTTCAAAGATTGTTCTAAACGCCATTTACGAATGTGCTCATGGTTTCCATTTAATAAAACTTCAGGAACTTCCTTACCCATAAAACTACGAGGTCTTGTATAGTGAGGATGTTCTAATAAATTATTACTAAAAGAATCATTCAAATGTGACTCATCTTTATTTAAGACATTAGGAATTACACGTGTAACACTATCAACTAGCACCATAGCTGCTAATTCGCCACCAGTTAATACATAATCACCAATCGAAATTTCCATATCAAAATAATCTCTAATTCGCTCATCGTATCCTTCATAGTGTCCACACATAATAATCATATGTTTTTCCTTTGATAACTCATAAGCAGAAGTTTGTTTAAATTGTGTCCCTTGTGGTGAAACTAATATTTTCAAAGCATCTTTATATCCTTTAATATCTATTAAAGCATCATAAACTGGTTGCACTTGTAAAACCATTCCAGCACCACCACCAAATGGATAATCATCAACTTTCTTATGTTTATTATTACTATATTCACGGTAATCAATTAAGTTTATTTCAACTATTCCACTTTTAATTGCTCTTGCCATAATGCTTTCACTCAAGAATCCTTCAAACATTTTCGGGAATAAAGTTAAAATATCAATTTTCATAATAATCCCTCCCATTCAATTAGAGTGATTTTATTCTCATCTTTATTTACCTCTTTAACAAATTGCTTATTAAAAGGAATTAAAGCATCTTTTTGTCCTTCCCTTTTTACAACTAAAAGTTCCCCTTGTGGAACCTCATAAACATCAATACAAGATCCAACTAACTGAGTTGTATAAACATCCAACCCAATTAACTCATTAAAAAGAAACTCATCTTCTTGAAGACTAATTTTCGATTCAGCATTTATTCTTAACTCAGAACCCTTATATTTCTCACATTCATTTATATCATTAAATTCATCAAAATCTAACAAATCCAAATTCTTATTTGTTCTAAAACTCTTTACAGTTACAGGAATAAGTTCTTGACGAAAAGCGATATATAAAAGCGTTCCTTTTTTATATCTTTCATTTTTAAAATCGGTAAAAGATTTTACTTTTAAAGTTCCTTTAAGTCCGTGAGTGTTAACAATAACACCAATTGTTATTAATTCCATAAAATCATCCTTTATTTACTAAACATTACTTTTTCTGATTGGAATAATTTATTGATAATAAAGATTAAAATTGCCACATAAACCAAGCTTGAAGCTATCATAACAATCAAATGAAGTGGTACTGTTTCAAACATTAATATACTTACCAACATATTAATACTACTATATATTGGTATTACATACGTAACCAATGAACTTGATGCTTCGCCACTAAACATTGAACTTACAGCAACAATAATACTTACAAAGTATAACGGCAATATTAACATTGATGCCTCTTTAATATTTTTAGCATAAGCGCTTATCATACTAATTAGTCCAACAATTACTAAAACAGTAGCTAATAAAACTAAGAATATCAACACATACTCTTTTATCCCATAAATACCATTACTCATTTCTCCAGAAGAACCCATTAAATTCGGTAAACTAAACATTATTCCAATGAATGATGATGTTGCACTCATTAACGATATTACACTTAAACTCAAGACTTTCCCAATTGCTAATTCTCCTCTTTTTATTGGAGTAACTAATAAAGTAGCAATTGTACCTCTTTCTTTTTCTCCAGCAATACTATCAGGTCCAATACTCATAGCTCCACTAAACAAAAACATAATTATTAACATCGGTAAAAGCATCGCAAATCCTCGTGCTGATTCTTTATTTTCATCAAACACTTTCTCTAAAGAAGTATTGAAAATAGTTAAATCATCACCATGACGATCTAAGTTAATTGAATACCCATAATTACCTAAAAAACTAGTAACTACATAATAACTATTTTCACTATATTTTTCACTAGGATTATAATATACCGATACACTAGGAATAACATAATCAACATCTTGATAACCATCTAAAACAGTCTCAAAATCTTCAGGAAAAACAATAAGTAAATCAATATCTCCAGCATATATTTTATCTTTTACATCATCGACAGTTATGTCACTTAAATCATGAAATTCAACAGGAGTAGTACCATCAACAATTGCATCATGTAAATCATCAGGCATATTCTCAGTATATATAATCATTTTATGAGATGATATATCCTCAACTTCGTTTCCGATTGCATTACCCATCAACGAATACATTACATATATTGCAAGTCCCGGAAGTAAAATAGCAGTAAAGATTAATCTTTTATCAGTTATAACACGATAAAACTCTTTCTTAAATACCGTTAATACATTTCTCATAATAATACTCCCTCCTCTTCTTCTTTAACTAAATCAAAGAAAAGTTCCTCTAAATCTTTTGAGGGATGACTATTTTTTACATTTTCAATAGTATCATTAACTTTCATTTTTCCATTAATGATAATTCCTACACGATTGCATAATTTTTCAACAACACTTAAAATATGCGTTGATAGTATTACTGTTTTACCTTGATTTTTTAAATCAATTAAATAATCAGTAACACTTCTAGCAGTTAAAACATCTAATCCGTTAGTTGGCTCATCAAAAATAATAAAATTAGGATTATGTACTAAACTAATCGCAATACTAGTTTTTTGTTTCATCCCTGAGGAAAGATCTCCAACCTTAACTTCCATAAATTCATCAATACCAAATCGTTTAAAAAGCTCATTTCTATTTTTTTCAATATCCTCTTCTAAAATACCGTGTAATCTTGAAAAATAAGTAAACAAATAATTCGGGGTAAAATGATCTTCTAATTTTAACTCACTAGTTAAGAATCCAATTTTACTTCTCACTTCAAAAGAATCAGTAATAACACTACTTCCACCAACAAAAATATCTCCTTCATCAGGCTTAATCAATGTTGAAATCGTTCTTAAGCATGTTGTTTTACCAGCTCCGTTAGGACCAAGTAACCCAAATATTTCACCAGGATAAGCTGTAAATGATAAATCATTAACAGCTACTTTATATTTCTCATCTGTCTTATCTAATTTTCTTTGTTTACGTGATAATTTAAACGTCTTCTTAATATTCTTTACTTCTAAAGTATTCATGTCTCACCTATAACTTTTTTGCCATAAACAATAAATCAACATATTTACCATCAACAAAAAAAGCTTCTTTCTTTCTTCCCTCTTCCACAAATCCAACTTTCTCATATACATGGATTGCATTTGGGTTATCTATTCTAACCTCTAATTCAAGATATTTTTTGCCGTAATCTTTTGCGCCTTCAACTAACAACTCCATAAGAATTGTACCAAGTCCTAGATTATGATATTTTTTTAAAACACTAATTCCTAGATTAGAGCGATGTCTAAGTCTTTGTAAGCTACTTCCATGAAATCCAGCTAAAGCAATAAGTAATTCTCCATCCCATGCTGTAAGCATATAATCGTCTTTACTATTCATAACCTTTTTGATAAAACTTTGCTCATTCTCAAAAGTCATGTTCCATTCTTCTGGTTCCCTTGATAAATTCTTTGTCTCACTATTAACAATAGCCATATAATCTAAAGCATTTTGAGTATCCTCTAAAATAATTTCTCGTATAACTATCTCTTTACCATCTTTTAATGTGAATTTCATTGTATCACCTCGCTTATATTAGATTATATAATTAATAAGTATTTATTTCAATCATTAAGTAAAAACGTAACACCCCATTTTTCTCAAAAAAAAGACCTAATAATTAGGTCTAAAACGAATCAATATTAATCGTTATCTTTTTTCCTTCTCTCGAAGCACTCGCATAAGCGATTGTTCTAATAGCGTTAGCTATTCGTCCGTTCTTACCAATTACTCTACCAAGATCATCTTGATTAACAATAATTTGAATAGTAAGCAAATTATCCTCTTCAGAAAATTTCTTAACCATTAAATCTTCAGGATAAATTACTAATGGATTAACTAGGTTCTTAATTAATGTTTCATAATTAACTGCCATTATTTCACCTATTAGTTTTCTTTTTTATTTGATGTCATTCCCGCTTTTGAAAATAAATTCTTCACGGTATCTGTAACTTGCGCACCTTCATTTAACCATTTTCTTGCTTTTTCTTCATCAATATTCACTGAAGCAGGTTTAGTAGTAGGATTATAAGTACCTATAATCTCTAAATATCTACCATCTCTTTTATTTCTTGAATCAGCTGCAACCAATCTATAGAAAGGACGTTTTTTCGAACCGAATCTTTGTAATCTAATTTTAACTGCCATAATAGTTTCCTCCTCGTTATTTATTAACCTTAACAAGTATAACACCAACGATTTTGCTTGTCAAGTATTTTTACTTGACATCAAAATCTATTTGGTACTCATCAGTTATAAATAAACTCTCTTCAACTCTCTTCACCAATTTAATAGTCTTTAACTGTTTAATAGTTTTTCCTATACTATCTTCATTAACATAACTAACAGCATATCTTCTTTTTTTATTATAATAATTTACAGATGCAAATTTCTCAATTTGCTTAACAGCTTTAGGACTTCTAAAGTAGACAATTATACTTTTTCTTTTTACCATTTTTTATCACCTTTAATGTTTATTTATTAATCCAAGTTCATTAGGGTGTTTTATTTTGTGTGAGACACTCTTTGCGATATTTTCACTAACATAATCTAATTTTTTTTGGATTTTATTTTCTAATTTCTTATATTCTCTAATTATTTCATTACTATATAACTGACTTTTAGCAATACTAAAATCATTTTGAACACTTTTAAGATCCGGATGATATTTCCCGTATTTAATGACTTCTTCATATTTATTTTTTAGAGTTTTAAATTTCTTAATCAAGTCATCTATTTCACTGCTTTGAGAGATTACTTTTTTCAATTCTAAGATTCTTTTAAACTCTAAACTACCTTTTATTTCAGTTACTAAGTCATAAGTTAAATCAATTATTTCTTGTTTCATTTCATCACCATATAACAAGTATATATTTTTTGGATAGTAGTTGCAAGCACAATCCTTATATAATTACTAAATCATATTACGACTTTGATTGACTATATATATCAACAATATTATAATAATAGTGGTAAAGAATTACATAATGAAGGATGTGCATAATATGAACAAAACAAAATTACTATTAATTACATTTATCATTGTATTAACAAGTCTTTTCTCGACGCCAATAATTAATGGTGATTCTAGGCAAGCGGTTTATTTTACAGAGGGTGGTTGCCTTGTATGCGCTGAACTAGGTGGATATCTTAATGGTCCTGGTGGAGATTACACAGAAGATGAAGATTATATAAAAAAAATGGTTGATCAAGGAATCACAGTTGTTGTTTATGACTTAGAGTCTCATGACTATATTCCTGAATATTCTTATGAAGATGATGATGGAAGTACTGTCAATGTTACTGCACTTGACGTTTACGATGCATTTAACAAATCTTATGATAGAGGACTAAAAGGTGCCCCTGTTGTTTTTGTTGGAAATACCTACTTCGAAGGATTAGAAGAGATTCAAAACGCAGTAAATCAAAATACAGTTTTCGATTTAAGTGATGATCCATTATTAGATGTCAGCGTTCAGGAGGGACAAGCTTTTCAAAATCTCGAGGGAATAGCAGGATTTTTCATTGTAGTTGGAGCAGGGTTGTTAGATGGAGTTAATCCATGTGCAATTGCATTACTACTACTATTTGTTAGTTTATTAGGTTTCAGTGAGAAGAAACGTGTATTAATTTTAGTAAGTATTGTCTATATTTTTGCTTTATTTATATCATACTTTCTAATTGGAACTCTTTTCTTAAGTGTTTTAGAAAAATATGCTGGAACATTAGCAAGCATACTGGTCGGGATTAATTGGTTCATTGCTTTATTATGCTTATTCTTATTTGTACTTAATATATATGATTTTTTCCAAGTCAGAAAAGAAAAATATGGTAAAATAAAAAGCCAATTACCTAAATTTGTTCAACGTTTTAACAAAAAAATTGTCAAAACCTTCACAAACTCTATTAATAGCGAAGAAAATAATCGCGGTTTAATATCAATATTATTACTTACATTTATTCTTGGTATTTTACTAAGTGTCACTGAATTACTATGCACTGGTGGAATATACCTTCCTATTTTATACGGTATACATACAATGCAAAGCACCTACGCATATCTTTTATTACTAATGTATAACATAATGTTTGTGGTACCACTAATTATTATCGCTGTCGTTTCAGTAAGATTAAAAAGTGTTATGTCCGTCAGCAACTACATAAGAGAACATATGTCACTAATTAAATTTTTGAACTCAATGCTATTCTTAGGAATTGCTGTTTACTTCTTCACAAAAATATTTTAAAGGGTGGTTTTTATGAAACAGGTTGTTAGAATTATTAAGAATGACAAAGAGATATTCAACGGTAAAATCGCAAGTATTCCAATAAAAAAGAAGTATATAGTAAAAAAAAGCATCGAACTTTTTGATGATGATGATCCTTGTATTATCCATCAATCTTACGTTATTAAAGAATTTGTAGATATTCTTCTTAATATTAAAAAAGATAATAACTTGGATGAAATTCATGTCCTTGACTTTTTAGATGAATTAGATTTTATCGATTATACTGAACTTAAAAAATTAACAATTATTATAAAAGGGTGATTTTATGGAAGTCTATTTAGATAACGCCTCTACAACACAAGTTAGTAAAGAAGTATTTGAAGCGATGAAACCATATTTAGTAAGCGAGTTTGGTAATCCTTCAAGTTTGCATAATAAGGGTATTAGAATTCGTAAGGTTATCAATTCTTCTCGAAAACAAATAGCTCAACTATTGAATTGTGATGACAAAGAAATCTACTTTACAAGTTGTGGTACAGAATCTACAAATTGGGCGTTAAAAGGATTAGCATTTGCGAACAAAACAAAAGGTGAAATTATTACAACAAAAATTGAACATCATGCTACATTACACACTGTTCAATTTTTAGAAGAACTTGGATTTACTGTTCATTATCTTGATGTTGATAAACAAGGATTTATTAATTTAGACCAACTTCGTCTTCTTATTAACGACAATACTCTTGTTGTAAGTATTATCTTAGCAAACAACGAAATAGGAACTATCCAAAACGTTAAAGAGATTAGCAAGATTTGTGAATCTTCTTCTACATACTTGCATCTTGATGCTGTCCAAGCAATAACCCATATCCCTATTAATATAAAAGAACTTAACGTTGATTTGATTAGTATTTCAGGTCATAAGTTCCATGCTCCAAAAGGCATTGGACTATTATATATTAAAAAAGGTACTCATATCGCAAATTTGATACACGGAGGACAACAAGAAAACAATCTTCGTAGTGGTACTGAAAATGTTCCTTATATTGTAGGAATCACAAAAGCACTAAGTATCGGTATCAACAAATATAAAGAATATAAAGATAGATTAAATAAATACGCTCAATACTTCATAGACAAACTAAAAGAGAATAATATAGATTTCATTTTAAACGGACCCCAAATCAGCGATAATCGTTTACCAGGAAACCTAAACATTTCCTTTAAGGATCTTGATGGAAGTGATATCACGTTTTACCTAAACAAGGCAAGAATCATGGTTTCTACAGGTAGCGCATGTGATAGCACCTCAATTGAACCAAGTCATGTCCTAAAAGCAATCAATATTCCAAATGATTATATTAATGCTTCTATCCGTTTTTCAATCGGTGAATATACTACATTTGAAGAACTAGAATATTCTATAAATTCACTAATAAACATTCTAAATGATTTAAGTTAAAATGGTTAACGTCAAGAATAGGTAGATATTTTCGGATATACTACCTATTTTTTTATAACTTAATTATTTTAGCTTTGAATTAATTAATGCGAATATTATAGTTTTCAGTAAAATGATTTTCGAGTAAAAAAAGACAAGCATTATTTGCTTGTCATATTTTTATACTTTTTAATTGTTTTATAAATTGAAAACCCTGACACTTTTTCAAAATCACGATCAATTTTCTTTTCAAGTGATTTTGAATTAACAATTTTTTGAAACTCTTTATGTTTATGACTTAATAAAAATATATCAATTTTTTTCTCATTTGCATCTTCAATTAAAGATAAAAACTCGATTAACTTAACTACCTCTCCTTGTTCAAATAAATCATAATCAATGGGATAAGAATACACTATTGATCTCCAAATGAAATACCAATAGATTTAGCTGCTTGAACATATTGCCCTTCTGGGTCTACTCTTTTTCCCCCACCACGTGATGTTTCTCCTGTTTCACCACTACCTACAACCTCTTCTAAAGGTATAGAAGTAATTTTACGACCACGAAGTTGAACCATACGACCTGTTCCACCATTCATTAATAAATCAACAGCGTTAACTCCAAATAATAATCCTAAAGATCTATCAAATTGTGATGTAATTCCTCCACGTTGAATATAAGCTAAGTTAGTATATCTAACTTCATGTTCAGGGATAAGTTTTTGCAACTGTTGTGTTATAACAAACCCTACTCCACCAAGTCTTACACTATCAGCACTATCTTCAACTATTTCACGAACAACAACATCTCCATCTTTTTCAAATGCACCTTCACTAACTATGATCACACTAAAATTACGTCCAAAAGCGTCTCTTTGACGAACTTTTTCTACAATAGAATTTAAATTATAAGGAATTTCAGGTATCAATATAACATCAGCACTACCAGCTAATCCACCTTCAAGTGCTAACCATCCACTATGACGCCCCATTACTTCAACAACCATTACACGGTCATGCGAATAAGCGGTTGTATGAATTTTATCCATTGCATCTGTAATAGTTTCAAGTGATGTATTATACCCAAAAGTAACATCAGTTGCCGGTAAATCATTATCAATTGTTTTAGGTACTCCTACAATTGGAAGACCTTTACGATGAAAATCACGTGCACTTGTTAAAGTACCATCTCCACCTATTACAATTAATGCATCAATTCCTAAATATTTCATATTTCGAATTGCATCATCTGATACATCTTTGTAGGTTACAGATCCATCAGGATGTTTAATTGGGTAATGAAATAAATTATCTTTGTTAGATGATTTAAGAATCGTTCCACCTTCATGCATAATTCCCGAAACACTTTTTAAACCTAAGTCACGAAAATCATTTGAATAAAGCCCTTTATATCCTCTTGTAAACCCAACTACTTCAACACCATATTTATTTATAGCCGTTTTTGTTATCCCGTTAATTACTGCATTAAGACCACTACAGTCTCCTCCGCCAGTAATAATTCCGATTTTTCTAATTTTTTTATTCATAAGTACCTCCTAAAAATAACTAATTTAATTATACTTGAATTGGCATTACTAGTAAACAAAAAAGCACAAATGAAAACGCTTTTAATTAAAAAACAAAAAAATATTAGCTCATTAGTTTAAAGATTCCTATTATTTTGTTATAATATCTTACGAGGTGATTACAATGTTGCTTATGAAAAATATTATTAGAGAAGGACACCCAACTTTAGCACAACGAAGTTTGGAAGTTTCATTACCTCTTAATAATAAAACTAAGAAAATATTAAAAGATATGATGGAGTTTTTAGAAAACTCTCAAGATCCAGAAAAAAGTGAAGAATTAGAGATTCGACCTGGAGTCGGATTAGCTGCTCCACAAATAAATGTTAAATTAAGAATGATAGCAGTTTTCACAACTGATGAGAAAAACGAAAAACTTTATAAAATGTTATTAGTTAACCCTAAAATTATTTCTCATTCTGAAGCAAAAACATATATTTCAGGTGGTGAAGGTTGTTTAAGTGTTGATCGCGAAGTTGAAGGATTAGTTCCAAGACACAAGAAAGTTACAGTTCGTGCTCATCAATATTTACCTGAAACAGATGAATTACGAAAAGTCGAATTACGAGTTAGCGGATACATAAGTGTTGTATTACAACATGAAATCGATCATATCAACGGTATATTATTCGTGGATAAATTAGTAGAATCTTTAGATAACGTTGAACCTGTACAATTTATTATAGAAGAAAATAACGAAGAAAATATGGAGGAAACCAAATGAAAATTTTTATAGATACAGCTAATGTAGAATACATTAAAGAAATGGCAGAGTTAGGTATATTATCAGGAGTAACAACTAACCCATCTTTAATCGCAAAAGAAGGTCGTGACTTCCTAGAAGTTATTAAAGAGATTACTAGTATTGTTGACGGTCCTATTAGTGGCGAAGTAATAAGTTTAGAATCTGAAGGAATGGTAAAAGAAGGTATTGAAATTTCTAAAATCCATCCTAATATGATAGTAAAAATTCCAATGACAGATCAAGGTTTAAAAGCTGTTAAGGAATTAACAAGTCTTGGAATAAAAACTAACGTTACGTTAGTTTTTAGTTCTAACCAAGCATTAATGGCAGCGTTAGCTGGCGCAACTTACGTTAGTCCTTTTGTTGGACGACTAGAAGATACTTTACATGACGGAATTGAGGTTGTATCACAAATTAGACAAATTTTTGATATTTATAATTTAAAAACAGAGATTATTAGTGCATCAATTAGAACACCTAAACAAATGGCAGATAGTGCTTTAGTTGGTGCTCACATTGCAACCGTACCTTATGCTGTTCTTAAAAAAGCTCTTATGCATCCCTTAACTGATAAAGGTATTAAAACATTTATGGCTGACTGGGAAGCTGCATTTGGCGAAAAAAAATAAGACTTCAAAATTTTGAAGTCTTTTTTTTCTGACGTTTGGTGCATAGTGTTGTTGGTAAAATCTCTCTGAAGCCTTATTCAGCCAAGAACTGATGTTTTTATTTTGACGATTATTTATTATTTATAAAATTAACATTCGGCACTTTGTATAGCGAACAAGGAAACTTGGTAACAACACAATGCACCAAACGTCAGCTTTTTTTTGATTTTTTATTTGTCTTTTTTAAGACACATGAACCAATCAAGACAATACACATCATCATCTTCACTCTCCATACGGTCTTGCGCAACACCACAGCTTCCAGCTGGTGGAACGATTACATCATCCCCCGGTCTCCAGTCTGCTGGTGTAGCTACACCATCTTTATCAGCTTTTTGTAATGCTTGAATAATACGTTTAATTTCATCGAAATTACGTCCAGTTGATAATGGATAATATAGAATAGTTCTAATTTTCGCTTCTGGGTCCATTACAAATACCGCTCTTACAGCTTGTGTATTAGATTGGTTAGGTTGAATCATTCCGAACTTATTTGCTACATCCATTGAAATATCTTCAATAAGAGGGAAATTCACTTCCATGTTTTCCATACCATTCCATTTGATTTTCTCTTTAATTGTTCTAAGCCATGCGATATGAGCATATAAACTATCGACACTTAATCCAATCAATTCAGTATTTAAATCTTTAAACTCTTGTTGCATTCTTGCGAATGTCATAAACTCACTTGTACATACTGGTGTAAAATCAGCAGGATGTGAAAATAATATAACCCATTTACCAGTATAATCTTCTGGGAAATTAATAACTCCTTGTGTAGTTGTTGCTGTAAATTTTGGTGCATCATCACCAATTAGTGGCATTCTAAAAAATTGTTTTGTTTCTTCCATTTTTTTTCTCCTTTTTAGTTTCTATTACTAAATTATGTTGACAAGACGGGCAAACTCCCATTAAGTTAACTTCTTCTTCGTTAACTATAAATCCTGAAATATCGTCTTTATTATATTGCGGAATAATTTTTGGTATATCGTAGATGGTTCCACATGTTGTACATTTGAAATGAGAATGATCATATTCATTTAATTCATATCGCATTTCACTAGATTTTATATTTACCATCTTTACAATTCCCTTTTCTATAAATAGTTTCAACACATTATAAACAGTTGTTTTAGATAAAGTAGGTAATTCATCAATCAATGATTTGAATATTTTATCAACTGTTGGATGATTTTTACTTTGTTCTAAATACTCATAAATTCTTTTCCTCGTGTAAGAAGGACTTATTTCTTTTTCTTTAAAAACATCTTTAAATGTTTCTGTCATTTATACCACCCTTTTTATATTGTATTGATTACATTTTTATTATAATACTAATTTTGTTATAACTCAAATGATACGCTCAAAAAAAGAAAGGCACTTTTAAAGTGTCTTTCTAATTTTATATTTTGTAATTATTCGATTGCTTCAATAGCAGCAGTTACTTGAGCAATAAATTCTTCTTTAGTAATACCGTTTGTAGTATCTCCAGTAACACCTTTTGCGAATAATTCATAGATAGGACCTAAAGTATTCATACCGAATCCACTAGGCATATCATTTTGCCACCATGCATAAGCGTTACCAGCTTGGTTCCAAGCCATTACAGCAGCACTTAAAGGTGTAGAAGGTTCTAATGTTACACTGTCAAATGCAGGTACCATAAGAGCGTCATTAACCATATAATCATGTCCTTCAGTAGTTGAAGCTAAATCGTTTAAGAATAGTTTTGCTTCATCAATCATGTCAGCATCTTTATTAATAACGTAGAACGAAGGAGCTCCGATAAAGATTGAGTCATTACCTTCAGTCATTACTGCATGAGGTAAATATCCCATTTCGAAATCACTGTCAGCATAACTTGAATCAGTCCAGTTACCTTGATGTAAGAATGCAGCTTCGCCATCAGCGAATTTACCTACTTGTGCATCATAGTCACCAGTTAATAAAATGTCTTCGTCTCCCCAAGTGAATAATAATTCAGTCCAGTTAGCAAGTTGAGTAAGTCTAGCAGCATCTGCTACACCATCATTAAGATTGTCAATAACTGTTTTGTCAGTATAGCTTAATCCTGCAGATAAATAACCATTAAAGTTATGAAGTCCAGTTACCCAAGTCATACCACTTGATGCAGCCATTGATACTACTGCATATCCTGACATTGAAGTTTCACTGTCATAGTAATCTTGAACTACTTGGAATACTTCTGCATATTCAGCTTGTGATACAATTTCCAAACTAGCAACTGTACGTCCAGCACCTTCTAATAAGAAAGCAGCTTCAAGGATATCTTCGTTATAAGCCATACCCCATCCTTCAACTGCAACAGGGAATCCGTAAGTTTTACCGTCTACGATAAATTCTAAACCAGTGTTGTCAGCCCAAGCTTCACCAGTTACATCAAGAATTTTTGCTTCATAGTCTAAGTATCCACCCATACCTTCAATTACGAAGATATCTGGTTGTTCGTCAGAACCACCAAGGAATTCTGTAGCGATTTGATCACCGTAACCACAAGAATCTCCACCACATGTTCTTACTTCAACAGCAATGTCATTTTCTAATCCCCATGCTTCAGCATAATCTCTTAAAACTGTGTCGATTTCAACTTTGTTTTGATAGATAACTAAAGTTGCATCGTTACCACCACATGCGCTTAATGTTAAAACAAAAGCCAATGTAGCTACTACTAATAATAATTTTTTCAATTTCTTTCCTCCTATTTTTTTTATTTTTTTATCTTAAAATTTAAAATAAAATTGAAAAACATATTTAAATTGGTAAATCTGTTTGATAGAAGTCATCGATTTCTACTATTTTGTCGTAGACCTTCAAGACAACACTACCATTTGTTTTTACAGTTAACTTTTCATCAACTATAATTGTTACTTTATTTCCCTGATACATAAAACTAAATTGATATTTACTTATATCATCAGTAACACGTGGATTAATTTTTATATGGTGTTTATGAATGCTTAGGCCGACAAGCCCATATATAAATCCTAGATATGACCCACCTAAATTAGCAATATGGAGTCCATCTTTCGTGTTATTATGAACATCTTTGTAATCTGTTTCTAGTACCTTTTTAAAATATTTTAATGCCAGATCCTTTTTATTTAACTTAAATGCCACAATACTATAAATACATTTTGATAAACTAGAATCATGAGTTGTAATTGGCTCATAATAATTAAATGTACTTTCTAATATTTCTATATCATCATAATCTAGCAACATCAAAGCAAGCATCGTATCAGCTTGTTTTAAAACTTGATGTTTATATAGATACAAAGGATGATAATGCAATAGCAAAGGAAAATTCTCTTTTGGTATTTCGTCTAAATTCAACTTTTGCTTACTTAAGAAGTTCTTATCTTGAGCAAATATATTTAACTCTTCGCTGAAAGGCAAATATATTTTTTCTGAAATATTTTGTAAATTAATGATTTCTTCTTTTGTAATTCCTAATTTATTAATTACTAATGACAATTTTTCCAAATGATTATCATATATATCAACTAGTTCTTTAAAATGATACTGCATCATTTGATTAGTATAATAATTATCATCAACAACAGTCGTATATTCGTCAGGTCCTGTAATATTATTCAAATGATAATTTCCATCATAGTAATTTACAGCTTCTACTAAAAACCTTGCGGTTTCAACTAACATCTCAAAACCATTGTTTACTAAAAAGTCTATATCATTTGTTGCTTCAAAATATTTTATTATAGCGTACGCAACATCACTATTAATATGAAACTGTGCACTTCCCGCAGGATAATATGGTGATGTTTCACTTCCATTAATTGTTCTCCATGGAATTTTAACACCATTCTTATACCCTAAATTTCTAGCCTCTTTTCGGGACGCTTCTAATGTGTTATAACGATACATCAATAAATTTTTCGCTTTCACAGGATTTGTTAATGTGAAAAAAGGAATCATATAAATCTCAGTATCCCAAAAATAATGTCCTTCGTAGCCTTCTCCACTCAATCCTTTTGCACTAATATTATGAATAGTGCTTTCACCACCCTGATTATTTAACTGATAAATGCTATAGTTAAGTAATTTCTCATAATAAGGATTATCATCAATCTTCACATAAGAGTTATCCCAAAACAGAGTACTAGCTTCTTCCTCTGTTTTTAACAACTCTTGAAAGGGGGTTTTTAGAAAAACATTTATTAATTCATTAGTTTTTTCTAAGTAATTTTCATCATACAAACTAGATGTATGAATCACGTGTTTTGTTATATTTAATGGAGATTTTTCTGATAATTCAAAATCCTTTGTTGCAATTAAATTAGTTCCTTCTATATGTGTTGCAAGTTGAATATCATGTATCATTGTTGAATTAACATACAAATTACTTTTAGTTGTTTTTATTAAAATCGTTGATTTATTAGGATTAATCTCGATTATTTCTAACTGATTTCCATTATTCATAGATAATCTTGGATCGATTTTTCCTGAAGTTAGTTTAATTGAATTTTGTAAATATGACTTAATTTGGATTATCCCTTCAAAATTCGGTGATTCTAGTTCAATATTGATTGAAATAACATTTTGATATTTTGAACTTACTAATTTGGTTTCCTTTAAATAGAAATCGAAATTGTCAGAAGTCCGATAATGAATTTTTCTTATTGTAATACCTTTTTTCATATCGTAATATCTTTTTAAATCTATGATTTCTGCAGTTGATAAATTTATAGGAACTTTTTCAATTAGAAATTCTATCTTTGTTCCATCTAATAAATTAACAAATTTTTGTCCTTGTTGCGGAAACCCTGTCAAGTTTTCCTCATAATGATATTCATAATAATTATATAATCCATTTAAGTATG
>JAOZSP010000082.1 GCA_029939615.1 Candidatus Izemoplasma sp.
TTGTATTAATGTTGTGAACTTTATGTATTTACTCTTCAAACTATAAAACTCGGGTCATATTGTTGTACTTTGATTAAATATGTTATAATCATTTTAGATATATTAGCGAGGTAGACAATATGGAAGAATTAGTATTAGTAGCACTAATAGGTATAGCTGCAGGGCTTGTAAAAGGTGTTAGTGGATTTGGGAGTAGTTTGGTAACTATTCCACTTCTAACTATGGTTTATGGTGTTGAGAGAATTGATGAAATCGTTATTATGATGATCACGTTTAATGTTTTTTTGAATGTGTTATTACTTGTTGAAAATAAGGGATTCACAATTAGAAGTTTAAAGAATGTTTATCTTATTACTACAGCTGGTGTTATTTTTACTATTGTTGGGTTAGAACTACTACAAGTATTAAATGCGCAAATAATAGTTTATATTGCTGCTGTTTTAATAATACTAGCAGCAAGTGTAAAAATATATAACCTATATGTTGCTAATCCGTTAAAAATGAAACCGACTAAATTATTGCAAATCCTTATAGGAACACTTAGCGGAATAGGAAATGGAATTGCTTCAGTTGATGGTCCTCCTGTAGTGTTTTATCTAACAGGGACTAATGCTGATAAGACGACTTTTAAAAATACATTAGCAGCTCATTTTGTAGTAATGGGTATTATGGGTGTTATTATGATTGCTATAAATGGTCTTTATACACAAAGTATTCTAATTAGCACATTGTATTTAGGTTTATTCACTACGACTGGATTACTTATTGGGATGCTAATTAGTAGAAAATTAAATGAAAGAACTTTTCAGAAGATTGTTGTTGTTATATTAGTATTTTTAGCTATTTCAATGTTTTTATAAAAAAACCTTGACAGAATATGATACTTTTTAGGTGATTTAGTGACATTTTTGTCACTAGACTTAATAGTTTATAAATTGTATAATTAAAGTAACGGGAAAGATAAATCTCGGCGGGTTCTGGAAGGGCTTAGTTTAAATAAAAAAAGGAAACTTTGAGTTTCCTTTTTACTTTGTCTGAATCTCTTTTTGTGCTTGCTTAATTCTTTTACTTACAAAGATTTTATTTATTAGAACAACTAAAACTAAAATCAAGATGTTGATTAGCACAATTGTTGCTCCTGGGGGAATATCGAGTTCATATGAAATCCATAGACCAAAGATAACACTTATTTCACTAAATATAATTGAAATTGTCATGGTGTTTCTAAAACTCTTTCCTATTTTCATTGCAGCTGCTACTGGGATAATCATTAATGAAGAAACAAGTAATACTCCTACAGTTACTATTGATAGTGAAACAACTAAAGATAGTATTAGTGTTGAAGCGAATTGGAAACGACCAATTTTTATTCCAACTAGCCTTGCGTATTGTTCATCAAAACTTACTAAAACTATTTGTTTATAGAAAATGATAATAAGTATTAGTACTGAAGCAGTTGTAATACTTATTATTGCTAAGTACTCGTCACCTACAGTAAGTAAACTTCCGAATAAGAAATTATAAATACTACTGTTCCATCCACCACTTAATGAAATGAATAAGGCACTTAATGCAGTTCCTAAACTCATTACAATAGGCATCGATATCTCTTTATAGTTTTGGTAGTATCCACGTAATATCTCAATTATAAATGCACCAATAACAGAAGCTATTATAGCTAGATATAATGGATCACCAATAAAGTCCATACCAATTGTGTTAATTAAGAATAATCCGATTGATAATCCAGCTAAACTGAAATGGGATAATGTATCAGCGATAAAACTTAAACGTCTTATTATAACGAATGATCCAATTAAAGGAGTAATAAATCCCATAATTAAACCAGCAATCAATGCATATCTTAAAAACGGATAATCAAATAAGGCGACAATAAACGGAGCGTCAGCTAAAATCATTCATCATCCCCCCTTTCAACTTCCTGAAAAACACCTTCACCGTTATGAATTGATAAAACGTGTGAATAGTTTGCATTTGATTCGTGAATATTATGAGTAATTAAAATAATGGTTATACCATCTTTATTTAATTCATTAACAGTTTTATAAAAGGCTTCAACATTTTTTCTATCAACACCAACAGTTGGTTCATCTAATATTAACATCTTAGGGTTATTCATTAAGCTTCTAACAATAAATACTCTTTGTAGTTGCCCACCACTTAAGTTGTTTATATTTTCGTGTTGTAGTTCTAATATTCCGATTTTATCTAATATTTCTAGTTTTGAATCTTCAGTAATATTAGAAATATTTGAAGCAGTTAATATTTCATTAACAGTAATTGGGAATTCATAATTAAAATCATCAAATTTTTGAGGAACATACCCAATATTTATAAAACTTTTATACGTTGCTATATCAACATCATCAAGGAAAATCTGGTTTGGACCTACTTTATTAATTCCTAACATACATTTAATTAAAGTAGACTTTCCACTACCGTTATTACCAATCACAGCCAAAAAATCGCCGGAATTAATCTTAAAAGATAAATCTTTTAAAACCGTACGATAATCATACCCAAACGTTAGATTAGTAACATTTACTCTCACAGTAATCTTCCTTTCCAAAATCTCTACTACTATTATAACATAATAATTATCTTTAATAGTGAAATAATATTTAAAATTTCTATAAAATATGCGATAATAATTACTAAAGAAGAGGAGTGTTTAAATTGACAGGAAAATTTATTACATTTGAAGGCCCTGAGGGTTCTGGGAAAACATCGGTTATAAAAGCTGTAAAAGAGTATTTATCGAATGAAGGATACGATATTCTAACAACAAGAGAACCAGGGGGAATCAAAATTGCAGAAAAGATTAGAGATATCATTTTAGATAAAGAAAATACTGAAATGAATGCTCATTCAGAAGCGCTTCTTTTTGCTGCGTCAAGAAGTCAACATTTTACTGAAAAAATAGTTCCTGCTTTAAAAGAGGGGAAAATAATTTTATGTGACCGTTTTATCGATTCAAGTTTAGCTTATCAAGGACATGCTCGTGGACTAGGAATTGATAAAGTGTACGAAATAAACAAGTTTGCTATAGGGGATCATATGCCCGAATTAACAATCTTTATTGATGTTCCACCAGAAGTAGGTTTAAACCGTGTTTTTTCAAACACAAGAAAAATAGATCGTCTTGATTTAGAGACAATTGAATTTCATCAAAAAGTATATGAAGGATATATGATTTTAACTAAAAAATTTGTTGATCGTTTTGTTGTTATTGACGGAACAAATCCAGTTGAAACAGTTATTGAAGATACAATTCAAGTTATTAGAACTTATTTATAAAAAAAGGTGAGAAATATGGCTTTTGATAAAATAAAAACATCACAACCAAAAGTAGTTCAACTCTTAGAAAATAGTCTTAAAAAAGACCGACTTTCTCATGCCTATTTATTTGAAGGAGAAGAAGGTACTAAGAAGTTTGAAACAGCTATATATTTTGCTCAAATGTTACTTTGTAAAAGCGATGTAAAGCCATGCTTAGAATGTAATGATTGTCGACGTATTAAACATGGGACTCATCCAAACGTATATATTATACAACCAGTTAAAAACTTAATTAAAAAACATCAAATTGCTGATTTACAATCAGAGTTTTCTAAAACTAGTATTGAACCTGGACCAAAAGTATATATAATTAGAAATATTGAGAAAATAAACGTTAATGCAGCAAACTCATTACTAAAGTTTTTGGAAGAGCCTTTTCCAAATATTCATGCGATATTAACGACTTCAAATATAAATAGGATATTACCTACTATTAAATCAAGAAGTCAAATAGTACAATTTTCTTCAATAAGCCGAGATATTGTTGAAAGAGAGATCTTTGAAGCAGGATATGATCCTGAAACTTCAAGAATAATATCTAATTTAACTAATAGTGCATCTCATGCTTTAGAAATTGCTTCTAATGAGTATTATCTTGATCTAATTGAGATGATTAAAGATATGTTTAATATGATTTATACTAAAGAAGATTCTTTAATTATTTACTTTAATCATAATAGTAGTATAATATACCAAGATAAAGAAATTTCATCTTTGTTTTTATCAATGCTTATAATATATCAAAAAGATATTATTAATTATATAACCGGTAATACAGGAAATGTCGTCTTTAAAGACGAATTAGGTACGATTAGTGGTATCGCAAACCACAAAACTAAAAACAGACTTATCGATGAGTTAGAAAGTATGCTGTCATTAAAATCACGATTACATTCGTATATTAATGAGCGTTTAGCATACGATAATCTACTACTAGAATTAGAAAGAAGGTAAAGTATGGCTAATACTGTCGTTGGTATCAGATTTAAAGCCGTAGGTAAAAAATACTATTTTGATCCTAAGGGATTAGAATTAAATATGTATGATAAAGTTGTTGTTGAAACAGTTAGAGGTTATGAACTTGGAGAAGTAATTGAACAAGTTAAAGAAGTTGCAGATTCAGAATTAATCGCAACTTTAAAACCAGTTTTAAGAAAAGCAACTGAAGAAGACATAAAACACTACGAAAAAAATATCGCTGATATCCCAAGAGCGTTAGAAAAATGCTCGATTCATATTAAGAAAAATAAATTAGAAATGAAATTATTAGGGTGTGAATATACTTTAGACCGCACTAAATTAATTATTTATTTCAACGCAGAAGGACGCGTTGATTTTAGAGAATTAGTTAAAGATTTAGCTAATGAATTTCGTTTACGTATTGAACTACGCCAAGTAGGAACACGTGATGGAGCGAAGTTTTTAGGAGGAATTGGACCTTGTGGGTATTTACTTTGTTGTAATACATTCTTAGGTGATTTTGAAACAGTTTCTATTAAAATGGCTAAAAATCAAAACTTATCATTAAACCCAGTAAATATTAGTGGGTTATGTGGTAAATTATTATGCTGTATTAAATTTGAAAATGAGACTTATACAGAATTCCGCGCAGAACTACCAAAGATTCATTCATACGTTAGAACAAAAGACGGAAAAGCAAAAGTAATTGCGGTAAACGTAATTAATAAATCAGTTCGTGTTATAACACAAGAAAACGGTGTGCAAGCATATGGTTTAGACGAATTAACCTTTATTGAAGAATACGATAAAAAGAAAAAACCTTCTAACGGAGAATAGGTGATTTTATGGCTGTTGAAGTCATTAACGATCTATTAGGTTATGATGGCCTAAAAATTATTCAACGCCCAGATATGTTTAACTTTAGTCTGGATTCAACACTACTAGCGGATTTTTGTAATCCCCTTACTAGAACAAAAAAAATATTGGATTTAGGAACAGGAAATGCTCCTATTCCATTATTTTTATCGTTAAAAACAAAAGCGCAAATAATTGGTCTTGAAATTCAAGAAGATGTTTACAATATTGCTTTAAGAAACATTAAATTAAATAACTTAGAATCACAAATTACAATTATTAAAGAAGACATTAAAGGAATTCATAAAAAGTTTAAAAATGGTGAATTTGATTTAATAACTTGTAACCCACCATTTTTCAAACATAAAGAGACTTCAAACATTAATAAAAACGACTATAAAACAATCGCTAGACACGAAGTACTAATAACCTTAGAAGATATCATTATTGAATCAAAACGTCTTCTAAAGACAAAATCTAGCCTTTGTATGGTTCATAGAACTGATCGTTTAGTAGAAATAATAAATTTACTAACAAAATATAAATTCACAATTAAGCGGATGCGATTTGTTTATCCTAAAAAAGGTGAGATATCAAATATTGTTTTAATTGATGCTTCTAATAACGGAAGTACAGGATTAAAACTATTAGAACCTTTATATGTTCATGAAAATAATGAATATACAGATGAGATAAGAAGAATCTTTAACTATGGTAAGGAGTGAAATATATGAATCGTCAAAAAAGTTTTATAAATGATTTACCGACACTATATTTAGTAGCTACTCCTATAGGTAATTTACAAGATATGACATACCGCGCAGTATCAATACTACAAAGTATAGATGTTATATATTGTGAAGATACAAGAGTTTCTGGGAAATTACTTCATCATTTTGAAATCAAAAAGCCAATGAGAACATATCATGATTTCAATAAAACTATGAAATCAGAAGATATCTTAAACAATTTAAGAAATAATCAAAACATCGCTCTTATTAGTGACGCTGGATATCCTTTAATTAGTGATCCTGGTTACTACGTTATTAGAGAAGTTATTAAAGCAGGATTTAATGTTGTTTCAATACCGGGAGCTAACGCATTACTAAGTGCTTTGGTTGTATCAGGTATTGCTCCTCATCCTTTTGTCTTTTATGGCTTTTTAGATGCAAAAGAGACTAAAAAGAGAAAAGAATTAGAACAACTAATGAACCACTCTGAAACAATAGTTTTTTATGAATCACCACATCGCATTAATAAAACTATTAAAGCGATTGATGATGTATTTGGAGAAAGAAATTGTGTAATTGCAAGAGAACTAACAAAAAAATATGAAGAGATATTAAGAGGTACTTCTAAAACACTTCAAGATATTACCGATATTAAAGGTGAAATGGTAATTATTGTTGAAGGAAAAAAAGAAGAAATCATAATATCTGATTTATCTATAATTGATGAATTGAATAAGCTAGTTAGTGAAGGTCTTTCATCAAAGGAAGCTATTAAATTAGTCGCAAAACATAGAAATTTACCTAAAAATGATGTTTATATGGAATATCATCAAAATAATGAAAAGGAGTGATTAATATGTCTAATACGTTTTATATCACAACCCCTATTTACTACCCTAGTGGAAAACTAT
>JAOZSP010000083.1 GCA_029939615.1 Candidatus Izemoplasma sp.
AGAATTTCATTCAGTTGTCTGAGGATATCATCAAAGTTTTTAATGCTTGTTTCGTACTTTCAGGAATACTTCTTGAATCAGGATCATATAATGTTCGATCGATATCAAAAAAGATTATCTTTTTTTCACTCATAAAAACACCTCTTTTAAATTATAACATATATTGATTAATTATATATATTAGTAGTAAAAACATTTTCAGAACAAATTTATATTATTTACCCTTGTTATTTGCTATAATAGATTGAAAGAAACAAACGATTCTGTTAGGAGGACTATATAATAATGCAAAATTTATTAAATAAGAATGAAGTCGGTGTTTTTGCATTAGGTGGTCTTGGTGAAGTAGGGAAAAATATGTATGTCGTGGAATATCAGGATGAAATCATTATCATTGATTCTGGTATTTTATTCCCCGATGATTATTTGTTAGGAATTGATTATGTAATTCCTGATTATACATATCTTTATGAAAATCAAGATAAAATAAAAGCGTTAGTTATAACGCACGGGCATGAAGACCATATTGGTGGTATTCCCTTTTTATTACGCCAAGTAAAAATACCAAAAATATACGCATCAGGAATGGCAGTAAGTCTTATAAAAAATAAAATGGAACAACATAAAGGTTTTAGAGCGAATATTATAGAATTTCAGGAATATGAAAAGCTTATTTTAGGGAAATTAAATATTAGTTTCTTTAGAACCAATCATAGTATCCCTGATTCTTTTGGTGTAGTTATTCACACACCTGAAGGTGTAATTGTTCATACTGGTGACTTTAAATTTGATTTCACCCCAACGGGACCTGATGCAAACTATCATAAAATAGCTGATTTAGGGCGTAGAGGTGTGTTGCTTTTACTAAGCGACTCTACTAATGCTGAACTAAATGAATTCTCAATAAGTGAGAAAGAAGTTGCTGAAAATATCAAAGTTATTTTTACTAAAATTGAAGGTCGAGCAATTGTTGCAACTTTCGCATCAAATGTTCACCGCGTACAACAAATAGTTGAAGCTAGTGTAGCTGCTAAAAGAAAAATTGCGGTTTATGGAAGAAGTATGCTTAGAACTGTTGAAGTCGGTAAGGATATGGGATACATAAAAGCTCCAGCTGGTACTTTTATTGAGCCTCATCATATTAATAAATACCCAGCTAATCAAATGACAATTATCTGTACTGGTTCACAAGGTGAACCTTTAGCTGCTCTTTCACGTATTGCGGCTGGATCACATCGTCAAATTAAGTTAATGGAAGGCGATACAGTAATATTTAGTAGTAGTCCAATTCCTGGAAACCAACAAGGAATTGAAAAAACAATTAATATGTTATTTAGAAGAGGTGCAAATGTAATAATCAACTCACCTTTAACAGATACTCATACATCCGGACATGCTGGACAGCAAGAGCAAAAACTTATGTTAAAATTAGTAAAACCAAGATATTTCATGCCAATTCACGGAGAATATAGAATGCAAAAAATACATTCCCAACTTGCACTTGCAACAGGTGTTAAAAAGGGTCGAGAGTTCGTTATGGATAACGGAGATGTTTTAGCAGTAACAAGAAATTCAGCACGAATAGCTGGAAAAGTTACTGCAGGTAGTATTTATGTTGATGGTAATAGTATTGGTGGCATTGGAAATATTGTTATTAGAGATCGAAAGTTATTAAGTGAAGATGGCTTATTAAGTGCTATAATCACTGTTAATAAGGATAAACTAAAACTTCTTGGTAAACCTGTAATTATTTCAAGAGGATTTATCTATATGAAAGCACACACTGATTTAACAAATGAAATAAGTGATATTGTTGAGAGAGAGATTGTTAAAAAGTTATCATCTATGAAATCGTTAAACATCAACTCATTAAAACGTTTAATAACTAGAATACTAAATGAACATATATATAATAAAACAGAAAGAAATCCAATGATAATGCCAGTTGTAATGGTTGTCGAGTAATCAACAAAATACCAAATCCTTTAAAAAAATGCATAAAAAAAGAGTAAATTTTACTCTTTTTTTCTTTTAGCTAACTCTTGAACAAAGAATGAAGCAACATCTTCAGCAAACTTCTTAGGGCCGAATCCAGCATCATAACCTAATTCCTTTGCTAACTCATGAGTTATCCTTGGTCCACCTACTATAATAATAAATCTATCTCTTAATCCTTCAGCTTCTAATAATTCTACAAAGTTCACTAGATTGTCAATGTGAACGTTTTTTTGAGTAACCGTTTGACTTATCAACAATACATCAGCATTCAAGTTTACAGCTTTTTTAATAAGCACAGCGTTCTCGACTTGGCTTCCCAAGTTGAAAGCATCAATATTACGATATCTCTCTAATCCGTAATGTCCTGCAAATCCTTTCATATTCATAATAGCATCAATACCAACAGTATGTGCATCAGTACCAGTAGATGCTCCTATAACAATAATATTGTTATCAAAATTGTCATCTATAAAACTCTCAATTTCATATTTATTGAGAATGTCAGTCTCGACAGTCTCAACAGTAATAGAAGTGTAATCGAGGGAGTGATTGACTCCTCCATAAACAACATACATTGTAAAACTATTATCTAGAGTAATTCTTTCAGCAACTAATGGATCAATAATTCCCATTTTCCTTGCTAAAGTTTTTGCTGCTTCTTCACCTTTTTCATCATTCTCAATTGGAAGGGTGAAGCTGATTTGAACTTTACCATCGTTCATTGTATCACCATATGGTTTTAAGTGTTTAAGGTCCAACTCTTTGGAATATTTTTTCTCATTTAGATCATATCCCATTTATTTTGCCTCCTCTAATTCTATAATCATTTGGTCAATAACTGGATTAGTATAAAGTTCATGTTTTATACTTACACCTTTCAGTCCTTTACCTCCATCAATAGCTCTCTTAATTCCCGCGAACATTCCCTTTTCTATAGTACTAAAAATGCCTATATTAGAAATTTCTTTTAATAAATTCGTCGCATCATTCAATACTTTTTCTGCTCTTCTATGAATTATTCCATCTCTCTTAAATTCTATTTCATCCCCAAAGTTCTTCATTGTCTTATTTATATAATTAGCATTATCAATCGCCAAAAATCTATCACTCATAAAAGGTGTATGAACTGCCTCAGTAAGCATTCCAAGTAAGTGGATTCTTTGATTAGTGGCTTTCGTAACAATGTTAAAAAGTGTGTTTTGAGCATATCCTTTGAAAATATTACCTGTCATATGCTTTGTAGGTGGCATATATTTTAATGGTGCTTTTGGAAACACCTCTCTTGCCATTTGTGCTTGAGCAATCTCGTACAAAAACCCATTTTCAACATCAGGATCAATCTCAAATGCATGTCCTAGTCCTTGAAGTTCTTCTTTCATATTAGCTAACAAAGCAAACTGTTCGTTTATAAACTGCGAAGCTAAAACTGTATGTGCTTCTGTTATAGCATCACTCGTTGTTAGATAGTTATCTTCTCCAGTGTTAATGATAATACCGGCATAAGCATTTATTACTCTAGAAAAATATTGGTCAATAAATGTTCTTTGCATATTTATATCTCTAAATAAGATTCCATATAGTGAATCATTCAACATCATATCGAGTCTTTCAATCGCTCCCATTGCAGCAATCTCTGGCATACATAATCCAGAAGCATAATTTACAAGCATGATATATCTCTCTAGTTCTTCCCCGACTTCATCCAAAGCTAAACGCATAATTTTAAAGTTTTCTTGAGTGGCGTAAGTTCCACCGAATCCTTCAGTAGTTGCACCATAAGGAACAAAGTCCAAAAGGCTTTGACCAGTGGTTCTTATTACAGCAACAATATCAGCTCCTGCCTTAGCAGCTGCCTTGGCTTGAACAACATCTTCAAATATATTTCCAGTAGCAACAATCACATAAAGAAGTGGTCCATCTTTAACCCCGAATTTATCAAAAATATTTTTTCTTTTAGACTTATTACTATTGATTTTAAAAAGAGATTCATCAATGTATTTCTGAAGAGTTTCTGTCACTTCTCTTTTACATAGTAATGGATATTTAGTAATATTCAATTTCTCTTCAGAAACTAACTTAACAATCTCATTCATTGATAAACTAGTATGCTTCAATGTTGATGCCAAGTAGTTACTTACTCCTATTCCTAAATCTCCATGCTTTGATATTTGATCAACTAAAATATTAGGAAAAGGAACACCTAGTTCATCTACTCCATCAATTCCAAGTAATCTACAAACAGTTCTTTCTACAGTCACTGTCGTGTGGCGATTAATAAACACTTGAGTGTCTTTTGCAATTTGCTCTGCATATTTTCTTGCTTCTGCTACAATTTCCTTACTTAAATTCAAGGTTCCCATGTGAATCACTCCATATCTTTTATAACATTTACTATATCAATTCCTGTTACCGCTCTTAATTTAGCCCTAAACTCATTATTATCAAATGAGTATCCCAGTGGTGAATAAGGATTGTATGCAATAAAAATAATTTCGATTGAATTTAGGACGCTTAATTCAACTCCGATTTTTGCTAATTTGTGGAAAACTCTCGGATTAACCAGTATATGTGTAGCATCTTTAACTATGACGTTCAGTTTAGTGAATTTGAACCTATTAGCTATTAGTACTTCTAATATACGATCAGTTAGTGCTCCATCCAAAAACAAATATTGATAGTTCTTGTCCAAGTATTGTGCTATTTCGATTTCATTGTCCAAAAACGACTCATAAAACACGATATTTTCATTAAAATCACTACTTATAAAAGCACTAGTTTTCAATGTATTTACATAGCTTTTTACATTCTTATT
The DNA here is from genome assembly GCA_029939615.1 of Candidatus Izemoplasma sp. Classification (GTDB taxonomy): domain Bacteria; phylum Bacillota_I; class Bacilli_A; order Izemoplasmatales; family Izemoplasmataceae; genus Xianfuyuplasma. The sequence goes on from JAOZSP010000083.1 coordinate 4,811, forward strand.
TACTGGTTTTATTTGCAATTGGTCAATCAGCACTTGTGTGTCTTGTACTACAAGGTCTATATCCCTATTAAAACTTGCTCCAGTCGATAAAATTATCGCATCTGATAAAGTACTTCTTGCTATTGATTTTCGAAATAGTGCACCATCAATAAATATTTTCAATGGATTATACTTTTTCAATGTCAAAATAATTTGTTTCATTTGCGTGTTAGTTGATGGTCCAGCTACTAAAACAAGACCATCACTTATAGCTTCTACAATTACTATGTCCCCTAGTGGTGTACTTATATCTGTTTTCTCGTGAATTACGTATTCTATTTCAGATTCTTTTAAACAATCTATCGCTGTTGCAACTAGCATTTTATGGTAGACTTTAATTCTTGGTTTCTCTTGAAATGTAACATTATCAATTTTTTCACCATCAAGACCAATTGATGTAATTGCAATTGTGTTATTTTTGTATTCTTCTATTATTTTATTTAATACGGTCGTTTTACCGGCATTTTTAGACGTTCCTATAATTGAAATTGTGTGATATGGCTTTGTGTATTCTCTTAGTGACTTAATGATGCTTGCGCTTTCTTAGTGTATTATATTGGTCTAGTCTAACTGGCGATGGTATTTCTGGATCTATTATTCCATTTCTTGCAGCAACACAATCTTCACATTCACACTCATTATCATAGTTTGTAGGACCATAGTATGTTGTGATCATACCTTCATAATTACGTAAAATTGTTTTTCCAGGTGCTTGGGAAATAATATAGTTAGGCATTACTGGTATTTTCCCACCTCCACCAGGTGCATCTACAACGAAAGTAGGAACTGCTAAGCCGCTTATATGTCCACGTAATCCTTCAATAATTTCAATCCCCTTACTTACAGGTGTTCTAAAATGTGCTATTCCTTTTGATAGGTCACACTGGTATATGTAGTAAGGTCTAACTCGTAACTGAATTAATCTTTTTACTAATTTTCTCATAATATTAACACAATCATTAACGCCTTTTAGAAGCACTGATTGATTTCCTAAAGGAATTCCAGCGTCAGCCATTAGATCGATTGCTTTTTTTGCTTCTGGTGTTAACTCCTTAGAATGGTTATAATGAGTATTAACCCATATAGGGTGATACTTTTGAAGCATATTAACTAAGTCAGGTGTAATTCGTTGTGGCATAACTACTGGTGTTCTAGTACCAAGTCTAATTACACCCACATGATCAATTTTACGTAGTTCACTTATAATGTATTCTAGCCTTGCATCGCTAACTAGTAAAGCATCTCCTCCAGAAAGCAAAACATCATTGACCTCTGGATGATTTCTAATATATTCTATTGCTTTGTCAACGTTATCCATCTTACTACCAGTATCATGTTGTCCTGCAAATCTTCTTCTTGTACAATGACGACAATACATACTACACATATCAGTAATCAAGAAAAGGACTCTATCGGGATAACGGTGCGTTAATCCCGGTACAACAGAATCTCCATCTTCATGTAATGGATCATCTAAATCGTGTATATCAATATGCATTTCATCAACCATTGGTACTGCTTGAAGTCTAACTGGATCTTTCTTGTTTTCTGGATTTATTAGTGTTAGATAGTACGGCGTAATAGCCATTCGGAATTGACCAAGTACATTTTCAATTATGTTTGATTCCTCTTGATCTAGCTCAAAATACTTCTTTAATTCCTTAACAGAAGTTATTCTATTTCTTACTTGCCAGTTCCAATCGTTCCACTCTTCGTCTGTTACATTTGGAAAATACTTAGATTTTCTTTCTAAATATTTAGTATATAATTTTACAGCCATAATGATTCCTCCTATGTATATATTTTCTCAAATAATGCTTTTATTTTAGGAGCATTATTGACTAAGTTCAATGTTAAATTTGCATGTCCTTTTGTATATCCATTACCAACAATCATTGTAACATCACTTCCAACACCTTCAGCTCCTAAAGCTGCTTTTGTAAATGACGTTGCCATACTAAAGA
>JAOZSP010000084.1 GCA_029939615.1 Candidatus Izemoplasma sp.
ATGGTATTTGAGATTTTATTATTAATACTATTTATTATTAATGTTCCTTCATTAACTGATTTTAGTGGAATATTTAGCTTTGATATCTCTTTTAGTGTTTATTTATTATGGATAGTAATGTTAATTGATATTGTAACTTATGTATTATATCGATTTAATATTCTAAGTACGGAAAATGCTAATGGGTTTATTAAGTTTTTCGCTAAGTATAACGTTGGAATACGTATGGCAGTTATTCTTATATTCTCTATCTTCTTATTACCAATTATGGTAAGTGGAGAGACAGTTCTATTTATATATATTATATTATTAGAACTTGTAATTTATATTGTTAACGCTTTTGTTGATTTTGCAATGGAAAATCCTAAGTTTAAAGCTACGGAAAGTAAAACATTAGTAAATGTTTTAGGTAGTATTATAGCGATTATTATTGGATTACTATTTGGATTATTATTAATGCTAGTTGTAAGTCCTTCACAAGCACTTCCTGGATTTATGGTTATCTTAAAAGGTGGATTTGACAATCTAAAAACAATGGGTAATATGATTTATTTCTCAGTACCTCTAATCTTAACAGGATTAAGTGTTGCCTTTGCTTTTAGAACTGGTTTATTCAATATCGGAGCTTCTGGACAATTTACTATGGGAGCTTTCGTTGCAATCTTTATTGGTATTCGTTGGGGATTTTTAGGTGATATTAGTCCTTTATTACACTGGGGTGTCGCAATTATTGGTGCGATGATTGCTGGTGGAATTTGGGGATCTATTCCGGGACTCTTAAAAGCTTATCGAAATGTTAATGAGGTTGTTGCATCAATCATGTTAAACTATGTAGCAATGTATTTAAATACTATGTTTATTATTAAATACATCTACAATAGTGATTATGCAAGAGCTCAAGATATTCAATCTTCAGCAGCTACTCCAGTCTTTAACTTGGATGCTTTATTCCCAAGATCAAGTATTGATGGAGGAATTGTTGTTGCTATTTTAGTCGTTCTTATCTTACATATTGTTTTAAATAAAACAACATTTGGTTATGAATTAAAAGCAGTTGGTTTAAATCGTGATGCATCAAAATATGCAGGTATGAACAGTAGAAGAAACATTGTTTATTCAATGATTATTAGTGGTTCTGTTGCTGGTCTTGCGGGAGCTTTAACTTTCTTAGTTGAAGGAAAACATTTAAAACCTATAAACGAAATTTTATCAGAAGGATTTACTGGAATTGCGATTAGTTTATTGGGTTTAAGTAGTCCATTTGGGGTACTACTAGCAGGAATTTTCTATGGATCCTTACAACAAGGTGGGTATCTATTACAATTGTATGACTTTAACCCTGAAATCATCGATATTATCATAGCAGTAATTATCTACGCTAGTGCTTTAGCATTATTCTTACAAAAATTTGTTATTAAAGCACTTAAAAGCCGAGAGATGGTCCTTGATAATACTCCGCAGGAGTTAACTACTGAAGGAGGTGATGAATAATGTCATTTACTGAGGTTGTTTATTTCATTGTTCCATTAGTCATCGCATCAGCTGTTCCTTTAACTTTAGTTGCTTTAGGAGCTTTATACAGTGAACGTAGTGGTGTTATAAATATCGCTTTAGAAGGTATTATGTTAATGGGTGCTTATGTTGGAGCTGTAGTTATACAACAGCTTGAAATAAAAGGAGTTAATCCTGTACTTAATATTTTAGTTAGTATTATGTTTGGGATGTTTATTGCTTACTTATTATATACTTTAACACTTTACTTACTTGATAAATTTAAAGTTAACTACAATCAAGATAATTTACAATTTAGATATTTAGTATTTGGAATTGAAGCTGTAGTTAGTATAGTAGCAATGTACTTAATTATTAGTAACGTTGCAATTAATATTCAAGTAGCTTTAATTGGTCTTATTGTCGGAGCTATTATTGGGACAATGTTTAGTTTATTGCATGCATACGCTGCGATTAACATGAAAGCAAATCAAATTATTAGTGCAACAGCTTTAAATATGTTTGCACCAGCATTTGCAATCTTTATTAATAGAACATTTAGTGCAGAAGGTACCCAAAAAGTTACGATTCAAGAAAGTTATCGTATTCAGGAAGTACCATTATTATCTGAAATACCAATATTAGGAGATTTAGTATTCAAAGGAGCATATTTATCTACATTCATAGGATTATTAATCTTTATAGTTGCTGTTATAATCTTATATAAAACAAGATATGGATTACGTTTACGTAGTTGTGGGGAAAATCCACAAGCAGCAGATAGTTTAGGTATCAATATTTATAAAATTAGATATTCTGGTGTACTAGTTTCTGGAGCTTTAGCCGGAATGGGTGGAGTAATCTTTGTATTAAGTTTCGCTTCTAACTTTAATGCAACAGTTTCAGGATTTGGGTTCTTAGCTTTGGCCGTATTAATCTTCGGTAACTGGAAACCAAATAGAATTATCTTAGCAGCTCTATTCTTTGCCTTTATGAGAGTAATCTCTAGTACATATAGTGTTATTCCTTTCTTAGATAATCTTGATTTAGCAAGTGAATTATATTCAATGTTACCTTATCTAGCAACACTTATCGTATTAGCGTTTGTTTCTAAAAACAGTGCTGCACCACGTGCCGCAGGAGAACCTTACGATCCAGGTAAAAGATAAATCATTAAAAGACGATTTAAAATCGTCTTTTTTTTGCTTTTTTTGGTTGACAACAAGATTGAAACAGTATACTATATAAATGTGCATATGCACATAAGGAGTGATTAAATGAATAATTCTCGAAAGAAGAGATACGCTCGTAGATTAGATTCACCTAGAACTTTCAAACCTTTAGGTATTTCTAGAAACACACTTAAATCTAACGTTGTAAATCTCGATGAGTTTGAGGCGTTAAGGTTATGTGATTTAGAAGGATATTCGCAAATTGAAGCAGCTGAAGATATGCAAGTTTCAAGAGCAACCATCCAAAGATTATTACTTTCAGGAAGAAGAAAAATCATTGAAGCAATTCTTTTAAACAAAGTTATCGAAGTAAAAAATGATACAAAAAATATTAAACTAAAAGGAGAAAATAAGATGAACATTGAAGAAAAAGAAATTAAAATTATTGCTTTTCCAACAACCGATAAAGAAACAGTTGATGCCCATTTTGGACATACCAAGTTTTTTGCGATTTATCAAATTAAAGAAAATAATATTATTGATGTAAAATATGTTGAACCTCCAGTACATGAACCTGGTATATTACCACAATTTTTAGGTGAACAAGGAATTCACGTTATAATTACAGGTGGAATGGGACAAATGGCTGTTAATCTATTTAATCGTCAAAATATCGATGTTGTATTAGGTGCTAATGGTAGTATTGATGTTAATTTAAATGAATATTTAGGTGGATTCTTGACTTCAAAAGGTAGTAGTTGTGATCACACTTCAGGAGATCATAATCATGGACATTAATAAAATCAAAATAGCTATTTGCTCAAACAGCGATAATGCTGAGGGTAATGTTAGTAATCGTTTTGCTAGATGTGATTTCTATACTATATACGATTCAAAAACATTAGGATTCACATTTGTTGAAAATACTGCGAAAGATTCAGTGAGTGGTGCTGGTGCTAAAGCTGCGAAAATAGTAAGTACTTTAGGTGTTGATGTTGTACTTGTACCAGAACTAGGACCTAAAGCTTTTGAAGCTCTTGAAGCTTTTGAAATAAAAGCTTATCAATATGGTAATAAAAACTATTCTGTAAGAGATGCTCTTTATGAGTTTTACGAAAATAAACTTCCAGAATTACTAAATCCTTCAGGAAAAAGTAAACATTCTTGAAAATAGCGATTCTTTCAGGTAAAGGGGGGACGGGAAAGACAACTCTTTCCGTCAACCTTTTTTCTATTCTAAATAAAGGTGTTTTAATTGATACAGATACAGAAGAACCTAATTCTCATATCTTTTTGAAAGGAACTAATGTATCAACAAGTGAAGTTTATAAGAATCATCCTGTCGTTAATTATGAAAAATGTGATTTTTGTGGTAATTGTGGGGATCACTGTAATTTTAACGCTATTATCCCTACTAAAACCAAAGTTATTGTTTTTGAAGATTTATGTCATGATTGTGGTTTTTGTGAAATTGTTTGCCCTACTGGAGCAATTTCTTATAAACAAAAAGTAATTGGGACAATTCATACTAAAGAAATTACTAAAAATAAGAAATATCATTACGGTAAACTAAGTATTGGTGAAATAAGTGGTGTAAGATTAATCGAATCTCTAAAAGAGATGACAGATAATGAAGAAACATTGATAATTGATTGTCCTCCAGGAGTAAGTTGTTCGACTGTTGCGGCTATTAGTAATGTTGATTACGCAATTGTTTGTGCTGAACCAACTCCGTTTGGAATTAGTGATATGAAGATGGTTGTTGAATTATTACGTGAAGAAGATATTAAATTTGGGGTTGTAGTAAACAAAAGCGGAATTGGTAATGATGATATTTACGATTACTTAAAACAAGAAGAGATTCCTTTATTAGCTAAAATACCTTTTACTAAAGAAAGAGCTCTTTTATATAGTAACTCTAAACTTATTACAAAATATGATCTGAAATTCAATGAAATAATGAAGGACATTGTTAAAATAACATCAGGTGAAAATCATGGTTAATGAAATAGCTATTATTAGTGGTAAAGGTGGAACAGGGAAAACAACTTTGGCACTTTGTATTATTCCGTATTTTGATAGTTTAGTTATTGCCGACTGTGATGTTGATGCTCCTGACTTAAATATTTTACTAAGTAAAGAAATAGTAGAGACAACGGACTTTATAGGGTTCCAAAGACCTGTAATAAATTATGATGATTGTATTAATTGTAGTCTTTGTCATCAAAAATGTAATTTTGGTGCAATAACAGAAGATATAGTTGTTAAAAAAGGGGTTTGTGAAGGATGTAACGTTTGTGAGTATGTTTGCCCAACTAACGCCATTTCCATGGTGGATAATAAGATAGGTGCAATCTATAAACGAAATACTCCTTTTGGAACAATGATAGATGCTCGTTTGATACCTGGTGAAGAATCAAGTGGTAAACTAGTAAGCGAGGTTAGGAAACTAAGTAATGAAAGCGCTTTACAGGAATCTAAAAAAACAATAATTATAGACGGGTCACCCGGAATAGCATGTAATGTAATTAGTACTATTAGTGGTGTCTCAAAGGCTCTAATTGTAACTGAACCTACTGAAAGTGGTATCCATGATCTTAAACGTGTCTTAACATTATCAAAGCTGTTTAGTGTACAAGCAAAAGTTATTATTAATAAATATGATTTAAATATGGGAAAAACAAATGATATTATTGATTATTGTGAATTAAATGAGTCAGAAGTAATCTTAAAAATGCCTTTTAATAAAGAAATTGTTAATAGTATTTCTGATTTAAAGATTCCTTCAATTAATAATATTGATTTCTTTGAATCAAAAGAATGGTTAGATTTTATTTCGTATATTAAAAAAAGTGAAACTCTTAATTAGAGTCTCACTTTTTTCTTAATATAGTTTTTATTATCTTATTTCTTTCTTTCAAAGCTCTTTCATATTTCCCTGTTTCTTTTCCGGTATAATAAACTCTATCTAACAACTCTTTAGGAAGATATTGTTGATAAGTTAATGAGTCTTTAAAGTCATGAGGGTATTTGTATTTCGTCTTATCCTCAAAATTAGCGATATTAATTAAATGGTTTGGTACTTTTGGAGTATTACCTTCCAAAACATCTTTTAGTGCTTTGTCGATTGCACTTACTGCGCTATTTGATTTAGGACTAAGAGCCATATCAATTACTAGTAAACTTAAAGGGATTCGTGCTTCAGGGAAACCAATTCTTTCACAAGCTTTTGTACATGCATCCATTTTTGTTATTACTGTTGGGTTAGCTAAGCCAATATCTTCATAAGCGATTACTGTTAATCTTCTAAGAATGCTTGATAAATCTTCCATAGCGATTAGTCTTGCTAAATAATGTAAGCTAGCATCAACATCACTTCCCCTAATTGATTTTTGAAAAGCACTTAGGATATTGAAGTAATTGTCTTCGTTCTTATCTAATGATAGTGAAGGTGAAAGAAGAACTTCTTTGGCTTTCTTAATATCTATTTTCTCACCAGGAAAACTCATATTAAGTATTTCTAAACTATTTATTGCAGTCCTAATTTCGTTATTAGCACTAATGGCGATATATTCATATACATTTTCTTCTAATGTACTAGTTAATTCATCTTTGAATTCTTTTTCTACTTGTTTTAGTCGAAGAATGATATCATCTTTCTTAATTGGATTAAGTTTTAAGACGTGAGTTCTTGATCTTACAGCTGGATTAACACTGTGATAGGGGTTATTAGTAGTTAACCCAACAATAATAACATTACCAGTTTCTACATGTGGTAATAAATAATCTTGAATATCCTTGTTCATTCGATGTATTTCATCAATAATAAGTAAAGCCCCATAGTTTATGGTAACTTTGATTATTTCCGTTAATTGAGCCTTTTTATCAGTTGAAGCATTGAATTTATATGTTCGAAGCCCGAATTTTTCACCAATTGCTTCTGCGATTGTTGTTTTTCCAATTCCTGGAGGTCCATATAAAATCATACTAAACATTTTTTCATTATCAACCATTCTTTTAATAACACCATATTTACCTAAAATATGGTTTTGCCCTACGATTTCTTCAAAATATCTCGGTCTTGCTCTATAAGCTAAAGGTCTCTTTATTTCCATTGTTAT
>JAOZSP010000085.1 GCA_029939615.1 Candidatus Izemoplasma sp.
GATACTCCCAATAGTAGAAATCAAAGATATATTAAGAAATAAGCATAAAAAGTAGGAGTCTAGATTTCGGGAGAGTATTCCCATGGTGGAGTCCCTTCTCCTCCACGTGAACCCGCTTCCGTATACGGATAACATTCGGGGACTATACTCGTACCAATTTCACCCCGGAACCAATTGATATACATGTAATAATAAGTTGTAACTAAATTCGATACAACGAGCCGTATCATAAACAGTTGCAACTATTGACATGCAGAGCCTATAAAAGCCATTATGAGGTTCTGTTTTTTGTTTGCTTTTAAACGATATTTTCTATCTTTTATCGATTCTTACCAGTTTCGTTTAATAAACTAAAAAGCTAATTTATTAATTATGAAAAAAGTGGTATAATTTAGTTTAGGAAGAAAATGTATGTATGTCTATACATAAGGGGACTATTATGAGCCAAATACAATCAGAAGCAGTTTTAGAAAAAAACATGATTTCAACACTTGTTGATATGAACTAGGAACAAGTCACAATTAGTAATGAAATAGCTTTAGAAAACAATTTTAGGGATCAAGTGTTTCAGCATAATAAAGAGCGCCTAAATAATAAACCTTTATCAAATAGTGAATTTGATCGTCTTTTAATTTCACTTGGTGGTAAAGGTGTTTTTAATAGCGCATATAATTTAAGACAACTACAAACTATTTTTAGAGATAATGGGGATGTAGTATATATAGAATTAATAAATCAAAAAGATTGGTGTAAAAATGTCTTTCAAGTAACCAACCAAGTTACCGTTTCAGCCAATAGAGTGAATAGATACGATGTAACCCTTTTAATAAATGGATTACCTTTAGTTCAAATTGAACTAAAAAGAAGAGGAATGGAACTTAAACAAGCATTCAATCAAATAAATATTATTTTTCCTCTATATGCAGATGCAATGCCGGGGATAACAAAATTGTTTTTTGAAGAATTAAATATTATAGCTAAGCAAAAAGAGAGTGTAAAAGCCTATTTTATTGTTCATAGTGGATTTGGTGGAGCAAAACATTCTAGAGCTGTTGAAAGGTATCTTGAATACTTATCACTTCATTTGGGATTAAAGTATATGGGTACAGCAATAAAACCTAACTCTGAAGGACTTTGATTAACGCCAGAAGAATATACAAAAGATATTAAGAATGAATTTATGGAATTATCTAAGAATATTGAAAAAGGAATTGATTTTAATAAAACTACACTTAGAAAACTGGCAGGATTTGAAATACCAACAGAAGAATATATCAAAAGAATAAGGCAAAGTGATGGTGAAATAGAATATTTCTCATACCTGTTGAAGAATAATAGTTTTAATAATAGTTTTGATAAACCCTATCAAAGAAGAGAATAATCATAAGATTGGTACTTTGATTAAGATTTAAGTAACTATAACACTTAGTAAACATTCTGATAGAATTATTAGCAAACTAAAAGGAATGACTCCTATTGAATACGGAAATCATTCCTTGTGTTTAAATTAATTATTAATACCTAGTCCAACTTTAGGGGTTCAGTACACAAGCTGTATCACAAATGACCTAGAAGAATATCGAATATAGCGTAAAAGGCACTATCCTTATTGATAGTGCCTTTATATATGCAATCATGTTTGATACGATTTTATTTGCTGAACCGACAAGTGAACAATACGAAACAATCTATGAAAATTACTAGAAAAAACTATTAAAAAAAGTACATTGACATTGATTTTGTCAGTAAGGTATAATATTCATGAAAATTGATTGAGTTTGACTATATTCTAAGAGTCAAAATACAAGTCTCAATTAGGGAAAAGGTTGGAAAATGAATATAATAAAAAAAGTAGTATTAGTTTTTACATTAATGCTTGCTGCGGTTACATTAATAGGTTGTGAAGAAAAAGTACAGGATAGTGATTTAGATAAAATTGAGAGTATTACTATCAATTTTGAGACGAACAGTGAAAGTACAATTAATTCGATTGTCATTAACCAAGATTTATTAGATAACATCGACTTAGACGAAATAAATGATGTAGAACTAAGTGATTTAGAATTTCTTAACCCTATTAAAGAGGGGTTTTTATTTGAAAATTGGTATTTTGATATAGAATTAACAGAAGTATTATCTCCTAATAGTCCAATATTAAATGAGTATCTAAAATTATTAGAAGAAGAGACAGTTAATATTGAGATAACAATATATGCAAAATGGGAAGAAGTAGATGATGAAACTCTAACTGAGGATACAATATACACAATAACATATCATTTAAATGGTGGAGTAAACGATCTTGAAAATGTTAGTGAATTTAAAGCTAGTGATAACGAGATTATTTTACTATCTCCAACAAAAACAGATGCTAGTTTCCTTGGATGGTATTTAGATGAAGAATTTACAACTTCAATAAGTACTATATCAAAAGGAACTGAAATGAATATCGAAGTATGGGCAAAATGGGGGGATGTTTCAGTGTTCACTTTCCATCTTGATAATAACGAGTACACTATAGTTGGTTTTGATATGGAATTTAGTGGTGTTTTAGTTATCCCTGATACATTTAACGGATTACCAGTAACAAAGATTGGTTATGGTGCATTTTCGATGTCTGAAGGGATAACAGAAGTTATTATTGGTAAAAACATTACAGCTATTGGTTCTAATGCATTTAAAAACTGTAAAAATCTTGTATCAATTACTATTCCAGATAATGTTGAATCAATTGGAGAAAGTGCCTTTGAACACTGTGATTCATTAGAATCAGTAGTTATTGGTGATGGTATTACAAGTATTGGTAATTTTACATTTAACTCGTGTGGAAGCTTAACAACGGTTATTCTTGGTGAAAATGTGATAAGTATTGGTAGACAATCATTTTCACATACAGGATTAACATCAATTACATTAAATGATAAATTAGAATTTATTGATGATTCTAGTTTTTATAATTGTGATTTATTAACATCAATAACAATCCCAAGTAGTGTTACTTATGTTGGGCAATATGTATTTCATAATTGTGATAATTTAATAATTTATGTGTCATTAGACAAAATACCAGATGGGTGGCATAGTAATTGGAACTCTAGCAGCCTTCAAGTTGTGTTAAATGGTGATACTCCGCCAACAGTTTATACAATTAGTTATGAACTTAACGGTGGAACTAATGATTCTAGTAACCCGTCTTCACATACTAATACAGAAGAAAAAATCTTAAAAGATCCTACGAAAGAAGGAAGTATCTTCTTAGGTTGGTATACAGATTCGGAATTTAATAATAAAATAACTTCATTATCAATATATATTGATAGTGATATTACACTATATGCTTTATGGGTTGAAGATAGTGCTCCTCAATATCTAACATATGAAGAATTCGATGACTATGTTGTAATCACAGGGGTAACTGATAGTCGTTCTGAAATTGAAATACCAAGTACTTATAATGGTAAACCTGTAACGACGATAAAAGAAAATTCGTTCTACAATAATAGGGATTTAACAACTGTTATCCTACCAGAAACAATTACAACAATAGAAAAAGGAGCGTTTTGGTTTGCTTCTAATTTAATAACGATTAACTTCCCAAGTAGTTTAGTAATAGTTGGTGATTATGCTTTTGCAGGTTGTGGTTTTACAAGTTTAGATTTACCAGAGACAATTATTACATATGGTGAAGAAGTATTTGCTAATAATGAATATTTAGTTTCCGTTATATTACCAGATAATATGACAATAATAAGAGAAGGCTTCTTTCAAAATTGTAATATGTTAGAATCAATAAATATTCCAGCTAGCGTTACTGAAATCCAAAAAGAAGCTTTTGCTGATTGCATGCTATTGGGCAATGTTGATTTAACAAACGTAGGAGTAATAGGAGAAAATGCTTTTTCTAATTGTCAATCTATGACTTCTATTATATTATCTGATAGTTTAACTGTGATTGACGACTACGCTTTTGCTTATACTGTATCAGTAACAGAAGTTATTCTTCCTGAAAATTTAGAAATTATTGGAAATAGCGCTTTTACAGGATTATACAATCTTACATTAATAGATTTTCCCGATACGCTTACTTTCATTGGAGAAAGTGCCTTTTATGGTTGTAGTTTAACAGAATTAGTGCTGCCTAATTCATTAGTAACAATAGGTGAAGAAGCTTTTAGATATAATGATTTTGAATATTTGTATTTGCCAAGTAGTTTGTATAAAATTGAAAAACTTGCATTTAGAAATTGTGAGAACTTAAAAGAAATTATGTTATCAACTTCAATTGATGTGATTGAGGAAAGAATATTTAGAGATACCGGAAGTCAAGTTGTTTTGTATGTTGATAGTGCAAGTGTGCCAAGTGCTTGGGCAACAGAATGGAATGATTATTTTGAAGGAGGAATAGTGTATAGCTCTACTTTTAGTACTATTAATATTAATTACTCATTAAACGGTGGAGAAAATCATGCAGACAATCCACTTACATTACTGATAAATAATAATCTTGTAGTAAGGACTCCTACAAAAGAAGGATATAATTTTGTTGGTTGGTATATAGATAGTGGATTAACAGAAACTATTTCTATTATTAAACAAGGAACAATTGAAGATATTAACCTATATGCTAAATGGGAATTGATTGCTGATAATCAACATAGTATAATATACCATTTAGACGGAGGAACAAACTTGAATGGTTCACCAACATACTTTAATGAAGATGTTGAAACTACATTATTAAACCCAACCAAGGCTGGTTGGAAGTTCTTAGGATGGTATACAAACAGCAATTACTCAGATTTAGTAACAAGCATTGAAGTTAATACATCAAGTGATGTTGAATTATACGCTTTATGGGAACAAGATTATTTAATCTTTGAAGAATTTGACGATTATGTTGTTGTTACTGGATTAAAACAACCACTTATTATTGTAGAAATACCAAGTACTTATAACGGTAAAACTGTTACTACAATCGGTAAAAATTGTTTTATGTATGAAACAGTTATTATGGAAGTAATCCTACCTGACACAATTACAACAATTGAAGAACATGCATTTTCAGCTGATAACCTAGAAACAATAAATCTTCCTGAAGGATTGGTGGTAATCGGTGATTACGCATTTTCTAGTAATAATGAAATAAAAGAAATAATTATACCTTCAACAGTTATATCTATTGGTGAAAGTGTATTTGCAAGTTGTGGCAAACTTTTAAATGTAGTTTTTAATAATCCGATTACTGTAATTACTAAAGGAATGTTTGAAGATAGCGTTGGACTTAAAACAATTGTTATTCCTGAAGGAGTAACACAAATAGAAAGTAATGCATTTAATGGGTGTGATAACTTAACTAATATAATATTACCTAGTACACTACTAAGAATTGATCGCTATGCATTCGCGTATACTCCTAATCTAATAACAATTACCTTGCCTGCCAACTTACAAGAACTAGGTGATGGAGTATTCTATGAAACTGGGTTAGTATCACTTACTTTACCTAATTCCTTAACAACAATTGGAGAACAAGTTTGGATTTATAATAGAGACTTAGAAACTCTAACTTTAGGAGCTTCATTATCTACTCAACTAACATATAGAGATTTTGTAGGACTAGATAGTTTAGCAGCAATTAATGTTGACTCAGAAAATCAAATGTATAATTCAGAAAATGGAGTATTATATGGAAACTATGATAGTTACACATTAGTAAGATATCCAGCAGCTAAAACTGAAACAAATTATGACATTAATGAAGAAACAGTAACCATAGCTGTAAATGCTTTTATGGAATCCTCTTTAGAAAATATAACGATTCCAGATACAGTAACAACAATTGGTGAATATGCTTTTGAATCATGTGAGGATTTAATAAGGATGTATTTATCGACAAATATTGTATCAATCGGAAGTGGTGCATTCTCTAGTAATGACTATCTAGTAATTTATGTAGGTTATGACGCATTACCGGAAGGATGGGATGAAGGTTTTTCAGACTCAAACAATACAGTTTACTATGGAATTGCGGAAGATGGGTATGGAATCTATCAAGATATCATTGAATATATCATATTAGAAGACCATGTTGAAATCACACATATCTATACTAACAATTCATCAATTATTAATTACGATATTCCATCAGTGATAAACGGGTTACCTGTAACAACAATTCACTCATATGTGCTTGTTGATGTTAGAGGAGATATCATTATCCCGGCATCAGTAATAACTATTGATTATCGCGCATTCTATAATGCTGCTATCGACATTTACTGTGAAGCGTTTTCTAAACCTGAAGGATGGGATAATCAGTTTACTACTTCAAGTGCAACTGTAACATGGAGTGTTATTTGGTTTAAAATGGATAGTCAAGGTGGAAATTATTCCTTCCCAATAGTAGGGTTAAGAGATGATTTAAAACCGATTGGTAGAGGATGGGTACCTGTAAGAGAAGGTTATACTTTCGGTGGCTGGTATACAAATCCACTATGTACAGAGGGCAATGAATTTACATTTACACAGTTTCCAGGACAGGTAGATACTATGCCAACAGCAGTTACAATCATTTATGCTAAATGGATTCAATAGTTTCTTATGATATAAGTAAAAATCAAGAATGTTATTAAGTATTACCTTTTATCAACACGTATAATTTGTATTAAGTAAAAAACTAAAGACCAATATATTAAATGAAATAATATATTGGTCTTTAGTTTGGAAATATTTCTTTTTGAGAATACAGGTAGTAAAATTGAATCTAAT
>JAOZSP010000086.1:0-3854 GCA_029939615.1 Candidatus Izemoplasma sp.
GAAAAACCATCCTAGTGAAAAGAAAATAACAAGAGAGATAAACGGCATTAAAGAAATAATCTTAGCATTCCCATCTACTTCTTTATTAATAGCGAAAACTGGGATAATTAATAATACTAACCAAACAATCCCCCACTCTTTTGTTAGAAGCCCTAAAACGATAAATAGTATAATAGTAATTACCACAACTATTTTATACTCTTTTGTCATCCCTTTAAACCCTTCAGCATCAAGTGATACTCCATATATTACTATTGGTAAAAACACTAATAATGAATATACCCATTCATCGAATGTATATCCTATATACAAATAAGCTAAAGCTCCACCAATTATCATTGTTTCCCATAAAAGAACTTTACCAAGTTTCTTTTCATTCAAAACACCTAATGCAGGAACAATTAAAAATACAAGCCACCCTGGATGCCATAAATCATACTCAAATCCTAAAATCAAGAATGCAATAATACAAAGAATTGGACTTAAAGATACCCATGTATTTAATTTTCCAATACTTTTGTGATCAGTGAAGATCGCAATTACAGGAATAATTGTAAATACCATCCATCCTGGATGCCATAAATTATATCCGAAGCCAAGAATAAAAAATACAATTCCAGCTATAAATGGACTAAGTGCAGTGAAAATATGTGGGTCTTTGCTTCTACCAAGTTCAACTACTATAGCAGTAACAGGTATTATTACAAATATCAACCAACCATACGCCCAACCACCATATCCAAATCCAATTATAAAGAATATAATTGTTGCGATAAAAGGTGATAAAGCAATTATTTTTGCACTATTACCATCATTAGTTTTAACACCACTAGCAACTTTTCTATATCCTTCAACTAAATCACTTATAATTGATTTTGGCTTACCAAGTTTAGATTCAACTTCATCTTCACTCATACCAAAATCAATCCAGTTATCATACATCTCACTATAATCATCTATAATATCGTCTTTTTCAGCGTTTTCCATTCGATATAAATCTAATAGTCCTCTAAGTTCTTTTAAATATTCATTCTTCATTTTTTGTTACCTCCTAATACTCTTGAGACACTTTCTAAGAAACTAGACCATTCTAATTCAGCTTCACTCAGTCTCTCAACACCTAAACTAGTTAAACGATAATACTTTCTTGGTGCTCCAATACTCATTGATTCCTTATAAGTTTCAAAATACTCTTGTTTCGTTAATCTCCTTAGAATAGGATAAATAGTATTTTCATTAACTTCTATCTCTTTTGAAATGTTTTCAATAACTTCAAATCCATACATATCTTTACGACTAACTATCTTTAAAACACATAACTCAATAATCCCTTTTTTAAACTGTGTATTCATTGTATTCCTCCTTACTGTGTAATGCACAATTAAATATTATCACATTACTGTGTGAAACACAATAACTATCTCAAAATTCTTTTAATTCCCTTCCACAATATATCTTTTACTTTTGACAGTAAAACAAAAAGCGCTGATTTACAGCGCTTTAGAGTTAACTTATTTCTTAATATAATATCCTAATCCAGTTGTTTTAGGACCAGCATGAGCTCCTACTACAGCCGTCAAAGGTAAACTGAACACATCTTTTAACGACGGATCCTTCTCTTTAAGTCTTGAAATGATTAAATCTCTTGTTACAGGATTATTAGCATGAATAACAAAAGGTTCTACATCTTTTCCTTTTGTTTCTTCAAAGTATCTCTCAAGCAAATGATCTACAGCTTTTCCAAAAGTCCTTATTTTTTCAACTGTTTCAACTTTTCCTTCTTTAGTAATTGTTAATACCGGTTTAATACGCAGCGTATTCCCAATAAACCCACTAGCATTTGATAATCTTCCGTTTTTAACTAAATATGTTAAAGTGTTTACCGCAAAATACATCTTATTATTATCTCTTATATATTCTAATTCTTTAATAATCTCTTCTACATCTTTTCCTTTTTCAATCATCTCACAAGCAGTTAAAGCCATTTTAGCTTGTGGATATGCTAAAGTTCTAGAATCAAAAGCCGTAACCTCTAACTTAGGAACTTCTTTAGCAGCAAGTAATGAAGCGTTGTAAATACCACTTAGTTGTTTTGAAATCGAAATTACAATTACCTTATTATATCCTTCTTTAACTAAATCCTCATATATCTCGACCATTTGTCCCAAAGGCATAAAACTACTACTAGGAAAAACTGATTTATCTTTTTCTAAACGATCATAAAAATCATCCGCAGATATATCAACATAATCTAAATAATCTTCATCCCCTAAATGAAGCATAGATCTAAAAATTTTAATATCATAATCATAATCAAAATAATCTAAACAAGCATTTGAACAAGCAATAACCGCAATTTTATTTTCCATAAAATATCTCTCCTTGTATTTAAAACATATATTGATTATACCACTTCTTAGCCATAAAACCTATAGTTAATATTTAAATCATAACTACAGTATCAAAAAAAACATATTTTGTTCTTGACAATACTGTACGCCGTACAGTATACTGTGATTGAGGTGATATAAATGCAAGAAATCATCAAAAATCTTAACCAAGAATTACGAAAAGGAACACTCGTTTTAGCTGTATTATCACAGCTAAAAGAAAAGCATTACGGATATAGTCTTGTTGAATCTTTAAATAAAAAAGGATTAAGAATAGAACAAAACACTCTATACCCCCTACTAAGAAGATTAGATAAACAAGGTTTACTTGAATCAACTTGGGAAGTTGTTGAACCAAGACCTCGTAAATATTACCAATTAAATAAAATAGGTAAAGAAGTATTGATTGAGTTATCTAAAACTTATAAAAATAACTATCAAACAATAATATCTTTACTTAAGGAGGAATCATAATGATACTACTAGAAAGATATTTATTACAAGTTGAAAGATACTTACCTTTTAAAGAAAGAAAAGATACAATCGAAGAATTAAGAGGTTTAATTTTAGATCAAGTAGATTCACTTGTTTCAACAGGTGAATCAGAAGAAAAAGCTGTTTATAAAGTACTACTAGATTTAGGTGAACCAAAAGAAGTAGCTAACGGATATCATGAAATAAGACCAATAATATCAAAAGAATTAGAACCAATCTTAATGTTAGTACTAAAAATAGTATCAATATCATTACCTTTAACTATACTATTTGCCGAATCATTATCATTTGTTTTTAATACTAGTAACTTTACTTTTATGGACTTTTTACTAAATATTGCATACAATATTCCTTCAGCCTTATACGCTCTTGTTATGGCGCTAGGAACAGTCTTTATCATCTTCTATCTTATTGAAAGATTTGCTCAACCAAAATTCGAGTTTAACGAGAAAATATTTAATCCAGACCATCTACCTGACATACCTATCAAAGTATTCAAAATATCTTTGGGTGAATCAATATTTGTAATACTAATTACTGTACTTGCATTATACTTAATAAACTACCAACAAGGATTAATAAGTGTTTACTATGATGATGTCAAAATTCCATTACTAAATAGTAATTTTGACATTATACTTCCCTTTATAAATATCGGTTGGCTTACCGCAATAATATTACATATCTACTACTTATTCAGTAGAACAAGAAACATCCCTTCAAAAACAATAGAAACAATTTTAGGAATCTATGGAGGAATATTACTTATCGTACTAGCAACATCAAATATTCTTAACGAAGTTGTAATTGATGGATACAATCTTACTGTATTACCAAACATCTTAAAAATAGTATTTATTATTGTTGGATGTTCAAGTATTGTAGCTAAAATTATTGAATATGTAAAAATGTTTATCAATCTTGAAAGAATCAATGAGTTAGACAAAAATTAAAGATCCTGAAAAATTC
>JAOZSP010000086.1:3864-6749 GCA_029939615.1 Candidatus Izemoplasma sp.
TATAATCCACTAAAACGATCAAACTTAATATTACTAATTCCTATATTACTATCAGCAAGTTGTGATTTAATACCAGACACAAACTTAGGACTTCCAGCTACATAATAAACCGCTTCATTCTCATATTTACAAACAACCTGATTTATAGCCTGTTGTGTTTCTTCAATACCAGAGACATAACTTGTTTTAATATTTCTCATTTTCTCAAATTCAATATCAAAAGGATATATTCTATCTCTCTCACTAAAAATCAACTGTACATCAATATTAAATCCTATATGTTCAATATGTTTAATAATACTTCTGATAGGTGAAACACCAATACCACCTGCAATAAACACAGCATTTTTGCTATCATCTAAAACAAAATCACCCATAGGTCCATCTAATGTCATTACTTCACCTATATTCATTTCTAACATTTTTGCCTTAAAGTCAGATGGAGCACTAGTAATCTTCGTAGCAATTTTAATAGTATCTTCATAAAATCCAGAAGCGAAACTAAAAACTCTAAACTTTTTACCAATTACTTCCTTATCAGCAAACTTAAAAACTCCGTATTGTCCCGAAAGAAAACTTAAATTTTCCGGCTTTTTAAAATCAAAAGAATAGTAATCATCACCAATATTTGTAATTGCGTTAACTATTAAATCATATTTTTTCATTTCTTCTTTCATAAAAACACCTCCGGCTTAATTATAGGGAATATCTTCAAAAAAAGCAAAAAAACAAACACTATTTCTAGTGTTTATTCATAATAATCATTTTCCTTAGTAACATTTTTCTTTTTTGAAATCTTACTAACAACGCTTCTTCCTTTTTTTGAAACCTTGTTGACAACATTATCAATAGTATCATCTACTTTATTAGTAAAACCACGTAATTTATCAAGTTTGCCTTCACTTTCTAAACGACCTTTTACTTTCTAGAATTTATCAACGCTTTTTTGTACAAAAGCACCTGTTTTAAGGCCTATTTCTTGTCCTTTATCTTCAAATTGCTTTTCTATTTTTGATTTTCTTTCTTCTTCTAATTCTTTCTTATTTCTTTTAAATATAGACATTATTTATCACCTCATAGTACATATTATATACTAAAGATATGGATATTTTATGAAAATTCATATAATTCTAGTTGTCTAGCATTATAAAACCTTATTGGAATTATAGTTGCTCCTAAGCCATATGAAACAAACAATTCTGTCCCATCTAATTCATAATACTTTTCAGTATATTTCTTAGCTCCAGGAACATTTACTAACCCTCCAATAAAAGGGATTCGAACTTGTCCTCCGTGAGAATGTCCTGAAAACATTGCTAGAACATTTAGATTATAAACATAATCAAATGTATCAGGTTCATGACTTAAAACAATATTATTATCATAACTGTTAACAGTATCTAATATATCAGTATAATCATTATCACCCATCATATAATCATCTAACCCTATAAGATTATATAATACATCATTTATTGTTATTTCGATATTACTGTTTTGTAAAACAGTAAACCCTGAATCCTCTAAAACACGAATAACAATTTCTGTTTTAGTACTGCCACTACCACTCTCAATATCATGATTACCAAGAACTGCGAACTTTTCTGTACATTCAATTTGCGATAATAAATTGATAATACTTTCCTCAAGTTCCGAACTAATAATATCTGTCTCGAATAAATCACCAGTAAAGAATACAACGTCAGGACTACTTTCATTTATATATTCGTAAATCTTTTTATCTTTTTCCTCTTTATATTTTTCTGTAAAGTGAGTATCTGTAATATGAGCAACTTTCATATTAAATCCTGATTCATACTCATACGAATTCAGTATAATCCTATTAGAAGAAATAACACCAACTAACACAAAAACTATTATAACAAATATTACACTTAGGACTGTTATCAACATCTTTTTACCTTTCACAGTTTAGTCCTAGATAGTTTAACAACACTTAAAACATAGAAAACTACCATAAAAACAATCAAAGATAATAACATATGGAAACTAGTTAATTCAACTGATCCAATCGATATACTTAAGCCATAATGATTGGCATAAGTAATATACTCATTAGACCCAGTACCACCAAACACCTCATTAATAGCACCTTCCATATATAATCTTCTAATCAAAGTTACAGCGTGAGCTGTAGGTAAAACATTCATTACTGCTTGAACGTTTTCACCTAAATCTCCAATCGCAATATATATTCCACCTAAGAAACCAATAAATGTACTAACAAGAGTAGCTAAAAGACTATAAGCATTTCTTGTTCTAATAAACATTGATAAGTAAAAGAAGAAAGAACTAAAAGTCATTATCGAGATAATAACTACTCCCAAAATCTGAATTAACTGAACAAACCCCATTAATTCTCCACCTTGAATTAAAACATATATCTGTCCAATAATAAAGTTAACCATAACCATAATAAAACCAATAACCCATGCACTAATAAGATAACTTAAAGCTAAAATATTTCTTTTAATTGGTGATGTATAAAAATCATTAATTAACCCATCCGCTCTATCATCAATTAAATTACCAATAGCTCCAAGAGGAACAGTAACTGTACTAACAGTTAAAATACCAGCCATAATCCATGAACTAACAAGCCAATCAAGACCTTCAACTCCTAGAGTAGCAACTCTATCAGTTTGTATTTTACCTAAGAATAATATATATAAAGCTAAAATAATAATTACACTTAAAAAACTAAAAAAGACTGCGGCTTTATCACGTAAATAAAGTTTAATATTACGTAAAACTAAATGATATAACACATTCATTAGTCATCACCTAACTTTCTACCTGTAATATTTAAGAATACATCATCCATATCGCCACGTAATATCTCAAACTCTTTTATATGATTCTTA
>JAOZSP010000087.1:0-5782 GCA_029939615.1 Candidatus Izemoplasma sp.
TAAAGATAGCTCTTTCTTTTTGTTCCAACAGAGCTTTCATACTGATTTTCATACGCCATTGTCTTTTATCAACCTCTAATATTACAGCGTTGATAACATCATCAACTTTTAAAGCATCTCCAACAGAATTAATTCTTTCAGAACTAATTTCTTGAATAGGTAAAAATGCTTTTACACCTTGTACTTTTACTAAAGCACCACGTGTTTGAAGTTCTTCTACTGTTCCGCTTACTTCTTCATTTACACGAACTGATACATCGTTCCAAGGGTTATAATCTAAATGTTTTTTACTTAAACTCATACGTTTTTTCTGAACATCTAAACTTAATATTTTTAGTTTTAAAGTATCATTAACTTCTACTGAACCAGCTAAGTTTTCACGAGGGTTCCAAGAATAATCTTTACTATTTATTATTCCTACAACATCTCTTTCAACTTCAACTAACATACCAGTAGCCATTTTACGAACGATTTTTCCTTCAACTTCATCCCCAACTTTATGCTCTTCAGCAAAAATATCCCATGGAGCTTTTTGAAGTCTTTTTGTGCTTAGTCCTAATTTGTTTTTTTCTTTAGATATTATTTCCACAGTTACTTTATCGTTTTCTTTTAAAACATCACTAGCTTTATTTATACGGTGATGACTTATTTCACTACGATGTAATAATCCTTCGTTAGCACCAATTTTAACAAATGCCCCAAAATCAAGAACACGTGTTACAACACCTTCGTGTTTGTCCCCTACTTGTAATGTTTCAAATTCAGCTTTTTTGGCTTTTTTAATATCATCAAATAGTACTAATTTTCTAGAAACAACTATACGTTTTTCATCATTTTCAATGACTTTACATGTAAGTGTTTTTCCTTTAAAATCCTCAGGATTTATTTGTTTTATATCAATATGAGAGATTGGCATAAATACTTCAACGTCCATATATCTTAAAAGCAATCCACCGCGAGTTACTTTTGTAACTTTCGCTTCGATTCTTTTATTATGTTTGGTTTCTTCGTCGAATTTTACACGATTTTCTTCACGCAACATATCCATTCTTGATAATAAAATACTTTGGTTGTCATGATCAATTTTTGTTACTCTGAATTTTAGTACTTCTCCTTCTTT
Source organism: Candidatus Izemoplasma sp. (assembly GCA_029939615.1). GTDB lineage: Bacteria > Bacillota_I > Bacilli_A > Izemoplasmatales > Izemoplasmataceae > Xianfuyuplasma. The sequence continues at coordinate 1,121 of JAOZSP010000087.1, forward strand.
AACAACTTCTTTACAAGAGTCAATCGGAGTTAAACTCAACCCATTTTTATAGATTTTACCATCGGCAAAAGCTTGAATATCAACATAGCATACGTCGTCTGTCACTTGGAAAACTGTCCCTTCAACAATTTTTCCAATTTTGACATTGTTCATTTTAAATTCCACTGTTCTCTACCTCTCTTATTCTTAAAGTAATTAAAGAAACTACCTCGTCTATTGTTAGATGTGACGTATCAATTATAATAGCGTCATCAGCCGGTTTTAAAGGGCTGTGTAATCTTGTTGTATCGAGATAATCCCTTCTTGCTATTTCTGTTCTTAATAATTTTATATCACTTTTTATATCACGTTCTAAATTATCTTTATGTCTTCTTTCAGCTCTTTCATCAATTGAAGCTGTTAAAAAGAATTTAAAGTTTGCGTTAGGTAATACTTTGTAGCCGATATCACGGCCATCCATTACTACGTTTTCATTTTTAGCCATTAATTGTTGAATGCTAACTAGTTTCTCTCTAACACTCAAATACGAAGATACTTTGGAAACATTATTTGATACATCGTTATTTCTAACTCTTTGACTAACATTAATACCATCCATAAATAAGCTATCTTTTTTAAATTTAAAGTTGGTTTTATATATGAAATCAAATTCTGTTTCAATATTGATATCAATTTTTTTTTCAATTGCCTTCAAAGTTATTGCACGGTACATTGCACCGGTATCAATATAAGTATAATTCAATTCTTTGGCAAGCAGTTTTGCAATTGTGCTTTTCCCAGCACCAGCTGGGCCATCAACGGCAATTTGAATATATTTCATATTTTCACCTCTTTATAGCCATTTTTTATTATAACAAAATTCCTAGAAATTACACGCTTATTTTACTTCTTTTGTTATTTCTTTTAATTGTTTTATTTCATATGGTTTTAATTTTCTTACTTCTCCTGTTTTTAAATTATCGAGTGTAATCACTCCAAATCTTACTCTTTTAAGTTTTAATACAGGATGATTTACTGCTTCAAACATTTTTTTAACTTGATGATATTTTCCTTCTTTGATTATAATTGTTGCGAATGATGTCTCGTTTTTCTTATTATATTCAACATCTTTGATAATTGCTTTTTTTGTGATATAGCCTTCAATTTTAACACCGCGTGATAGTAATAAAGATTCTTCTTTTCTTAAAAATCCTTTCATTTTTACACGATATTCTTTTTCAACTTTATGTTTTGGCGAGGTCATAAAATTAGTGAATTCACCATCATTTGTCATAAGTAAAACACCAGAAGTATCATAATCTAGTCTTCCTACTGGATAAACGCGTTTTTCTGAGGGAACTAAATCAGTTACCTTATTTCGTTCGAATTCATCGTTTGTAGTTGACACATATCCTTCTGGTTTATATAAAACATAATAAACTTTTTCTTCTTTTGTTATTGTTTTTCCGTTTACCATTACAACGTCTTTTTTTGATACTTTTGTCCCTAATTCTTTAACGACAATACCATTAATTTTCACTTTACCTTCTGTGATTAGTTGCTCTGCTGCACGTCTTGAACAGTATCCACTGTTCGCAATAACTTTTTGAACTCGTTCCATTTTTTTCACCTCGTACAAGATAAAAAGAGGTTCCCCTCTTCTTATTGTTAAATAAGTTCTTCAATTGTTAAATGAACATAACTGATTCTACGTTCTTTTATATCTTTAACAACAAATCTTAATGATAATCTAATAGGTTCATCGTCATCATGCTCATAATTAATTATTTCTTGAATAAACGTATATCCATCATCAACCTCAGGAATATCTTCAAACATTTCGTAAAGCCATCCTGCTAGATTACTATACTGTGATTTTGGAGGGTTACCGATTTCTAATTCTTCAAATAAATCTTCTAGATCTATTTCAGCGTTTACTCCGTATTTATTTTCTTTAATTTGTTGGATAAATTCATCATCTATTTCATCATGTTCGTCGTATATTTCTCCAACTAACTCTTCTAAAGCATCTTCCATTGTAACAATTCCGCTTGTACCCCCATACTCACCACTTACTACTGCCATATGAGTATTTTCGCGTTGTAATATTTCAATAAAGGTATCTACCTTCATTGATTTTGATACAAACATTGGTTTTTTCATTAAATCACGAATTATAATTTTTTCATCTTTAATAAGTTTTGTAAATAAATCTCTTTCATGCAGTATTCCAATTACATTATCTCTTGTCTCTTCAAATACTGGAATTCGTGAAAATTGATTTTTAAAAAATATTTTCTTAATATCTTCTAAATTATCTTCAACTTCAATCCCTATCATATCAACTCGTGGAGTCATAATATCATAAACTAATTTTTCACTTAAATCTAGAACACTTTGCAGCATCTCTGCTTCATCTTCATCAATTGATCCTTCTTCTTCCATCGTATCAATAATTGTTTCAAGTTCATCACCCGTTACAGAAACTTGTATTTCATTATTTTCTTTAACCATCCAACTTTTTATTTTTATAAATATCCAAGTTACTGGCGTTAAAACATAAATAAGGGCATACAATACTCTACTCAGTAATAAAGCTAATTTTTCAGCATTATTTTTTGCAAAACTCTTTGGTACAATCTCTCCAAATATTAGGATAATTGTTGTCATAACAAAAGTATTCACTAAATTTACTGCAGTATCGTTATTAACAAAAATACTTGAAAAGAAACTAACACTTACTGTTGCTAAAGCAATATTAGCTAAGTTGTTTCCTACTAAAATAGTAGTTAGTGTTTTATCAAAGTTTTCTGAAATCCATAAAGCTTTTTTACTACCTTTTCTACTATCTTCTATAAATGTTTTTAATCTAATAATATTCACAGATGAAAACACCGTTTCACTCATTGAGAAAAACGCTGAAATAAATAGTAAAACAATCATTAAAATTACTAAATTATAGGATACATCTCCTAAACTAAGTAACACCGTGGCGGAATATTCCAATTTAATTCACTTCCTTATGCTCTTGTATCATATTTTCCAGTATTTGTATTGATAACAATTTTATCGCCTCTGTTTACAAATAAAGGAACTTGTAGTTTAAATCCAGTTTCAACTATACAATCTTTTGTAGCTGTTTGTGCTGTGTTTCCTTTTACCGCAGGATCAGCTTCTGTAACTTCTAATACAACTTTTTCTGCGATATCTACTCCTAAAATTTCACCTTCGAAGCTAATAACATTTACTTCCATACCTTCAATAATAAAATTCAATTGATATTCTATTTGCTTTTTATTAATCTCTATTTGTTCATATGTTTCATTATTCATAAACACATGAATATCACCCATAGCGTATAAATAGGCCATTTTATCTTTATCAATATGTGCTGTAGCTACTTTTTCACCTGCACGCCAAGTTTTATCAATAACGGCTCCTGAACGTAAATTACGTAATTTACTTCTAACAAAAGCACTACCTTTTCCTGGTTTAACATGTTGGAATTCAATTACACCCCATAAGTTGCCATCGCTTTGAATTGTGATACCTGTTTTAAAATCATTTGTTGTAATCATTTATACTCACTCCTAATCATAGATAATATTATAATAAAAAAAGTTGTATTTGTCTACATAATCCCATAAATCTTTCATATATATTTATTAATAACTAATAATATATTTAGATTTAAACAGTTTGACATATTTCCTGAACAAGATTATAATCATTTGTAAGGAGTGATTTTATGAGTGTATCTAGTGTAATTATCGCGATTATAGCGGGACTTGGTTTAGGATGGTTTATGGTAAGAAATAAAAATGTTGATTTTTCTAAAATTCATTTTATTAATCGAAATGATTTTATAAATAATATGCGAAAAGGCCAATTAATCGATATTAGAAAAAAAGAAGCCTTTGAACAAGATAAAATAAAAGGTGCTAGAAACTTTAAAGTGGGTGACTTAACTTCTAAATATAGCAAGTTAAGAAAAGATCAATCAATTTATTTGTATTGTTCTAATGGTAAAAAAAGTAAAAGAGTAGCTAAAAAATTAATTCGAAATAACACATCAGATGTTTACATTTTAGAGGGCGGAATTAAAGCTTACAATAATTATAATCAATAAACGCACAAATTTGTGCGTTTTTTATTTCTAATAATATGCAATGTATCCATCACATCTAGATTCAGTTCCTGCGATATAGTGATTATTCTCTTTAAAGATAATTTGTCCTCTTCCAAATCCACCACTATTTAGATCAATTTCTATTTGATGTCCTTTTTCTCTTAGTTTTTCAACAACATACTCATCAAAACTACTTTCTAAAGCTACTTTCAATCCTTCATCCCATCTAAATCTAGGAGCGTCAAGTGCGCTTTGTGGGTTCATTTTAAAATCTATTAGATTCATAACAACTTGAATATGCCCTTGGGGTTGCATAAATCCACCCATTACTCCAAAAGGTCCTACTGCTTTTTTATCCTTCATAATAAATCCAGGAATTATTGTATGGTAAGTCCTCTTTCTTGGCATTAAACAGTTATGGTGATTTTCATCCAAACTAAATGTATGACCTCTGTTTTGCATCGCAATACCTGTTCCGTCAATCATAATTCCACTACCAAACCCCATATAATTACTTTGGATAAACGAAACCATGTTGCCATCTTTATCAGCGG
>JAOZSP010000087.1:5792-6743 GCA_029939615.1 Candidatus Izemoplasma sp.
ACCAGCTTTTTTATAATCAATTGGATGATGAAGTAAAGCTTTACTAGTTAAATTTTTTTGACGATATTTAACGTATTCATCACTTAACAAAAATTCTTTCTTAATCTTCATAAATTTATCATCAGTAACATATTTTAATGTATCACTAAAAGCTATTTTTATTGCTTCTATTTGTTGATGCAATGTTTCTATGTTACCTTGGATAAAATCATTTTTCTTCAAAAGATTTAGTGCCATCAATGCTGTAATTCCTTGTCCGTTAGGAGGAATTTCATAAATATCATATCCTTTATAATCAACACTTATTGGTTCAACAAACTCACTATCATATTCAGATAAATCACTTTCATCAATATAACCATTATATTTTTCCATAAATGATACAATTTTTTTTGCTAAATCACCCTTGTAAAAACTATCTGCATTAGTTTTCCCAATTTCTTCTAAAGTAGTAGCGTGAAATTCACTTTTGAAAAAATCACCAGCTTTATAGGGTACTCCTTCTTTTGTGAACACTTTGAAGAAATGATCAAATTCACTTGTTGTATTTACTTTTTTATAATTCTTCAACGCTCTTTCAAAATTTTGGCCAACTGTGTTACCTAATACAAATCCATTTCTAGCAAGATTTATAGCAGGTGTTAATACTTCTAATAAAGATAGATTACCCCACTTCTTAATTAAAGAAGACCATCCTTTTGGTGTTCCTGGAACTGTTATGGGGATAACTCCACCTATTGGTATTTTCTTATGTCCTAATTCTTTTATTTTTTGAATACTAATATTTCTTGAACTATATCCACTACTATTCATTCCATATAGTTTATCGTTATAATACACAAGAGCAAAACAATCACTACCAATACCATTACTTGTCGGTTCAACAACAGTTAAAGCAGCCGCTGTAGCAACAGCGGCGTCAATTGCATTTCCGCCTTTTTTCAATATTTC
>JAOZSP010000088.1 GCA_029939615.1 Candidatus Izemoplasma sp.
CTTTTTCAACAGTAATTAAACAAGGATATTTCACTTCCGCAACTTCATCATAATCATCATAAGCACTTCTCAATATGATCGATTTATCTTTTACTTCAATAATTTCCTTCACGTAGGGAACATGAGGAACACTCAAAAACTCCGCAATTTCTGGTCCTACTTGCGCGGTATCACCATCGGTTGTTTGTTTACCACAAACAATAATTTCATAATCACTAATATGTTTAATTAGTTGACTCAAAGTATACGAAGTAGCTAACACATCAGCTCCCGCGAATCTTCTATCACTAATAAGTGTCGCATCATCAGAACCCATATACAACGCTTCTTCTAAAACGCTTTTCGCACTTGGAGGACCCATTGTAACTGAATGGATATCTCCTTTTTTATACATTTTCTTAATTTGATAAGCCGTTTCTAATGCATACAAATCATATGGATTCATTTTTACATTATTACCATCTCTAATTAATACTCCTGTTTCAGGGTCCACTTCAACTTTTGATGAAGCAGGGACTTGTTTAATACATGTAATAATCTTCATATTATTCACCTCAAAAGATACTTATTTCAATTTTACAATATCATATAAATTAAACATTAAAAAGAGCTTAATAATAAACACTACGTTTTTTCATAATTAGGAAATAATATTCATTCTTTTATTGATTGTTGAGTCCTGTGACAATGATGTCATAAAATTATTGACAAAATAATATAAAAGAAGTAGAATTAGAGTGTGACAACAGTGTCACAAGGAGGTGATGGATATTCCAAAACAAACATTTCTAAATTTAAGCAACGAAAAACAAGAAAGAATTTTAGATTCTGCTTTGAACGAGTTTTCTGTAAGATCTTTTGAGGAAGCCAAATTATCAAATATCATTAAAGAAGCAAAAATTCCTCGTGGTAGTTTTTATCAGTATTTTGAAGACAAACTAGATATCTATAAAGTTGTTTTTGATTCTTTAGGGCAAAAGAAACTGTTGTATATGAGTGATTTACTCATAAACAATGACAAAGTTCCTTTTCTAGTTCTTGTTAAAGAACTTTATAAATCTGGAATGAAATTCGCAATTGATAATCCACTAGCTATTAAAATGACACAATTACTTTTATCATCAAAAGGTTTGGCATATGACACCATTATGAAAGACAGCTTAGAAATGGCAAAAAATATTTATAAGAAATATATTGAAGAAGATATTAGATTAGGCATAATTGATCCTAGCATTGATTCAGATATTTTAGCTGATATTTTTGTAAAAATGATTTTTGATATCTCCATTGATGAATTTGCACAAGAAGATAGAGAAATCAATTATGAAAAAATGATACTAAGGTTTGAGAAAATAATAAACATACTTGAGAAAGGTATATTAACAGGTGAGAAAAATGTTTAAAGTGAGTGACCTTCATTACAGTTATCCAAAAGGTAAGGCAGATGTAATAAACGGAATTAGTTTTGAAATCGATAAAGGTGAAATCTTTGGATTCTTAGGACCAAGTGGAGCTGGTAAAAGTACAACTCAAAAAATCCTTATTAAAATCTTAGGAGATTATAGAGGACATATTACTTACAATGGGAAAAACATTACAGAGTATAATGATGAATTTTATGAGGAAATTGGTGTTAGCTTTGAAATGCCTATTCACTTTTCTAAAATGACAGCAATGGAAAATATCGAATTTTTCTTAAAACTATACAAAAACAACGCTAACATTGAAGAACTAATGAAACGTGTTGGATTATGGGAAGACAAAGATAAAATGGTTGGTGAATACAGTAAAGGGATGAAAATCAGATTAAACATCGTAAGAGCAATGCTTAATAATCCTAAAATGCTATTTATGGATGAACCAACAAATGGTCTTGATCCAATGAACGCAATGATTCTAAAAGACATGATAAGAGAATTCAGAGCTAACGGAGGAACTGTTTTTATCACTTCACATATCATGGCTGATATTGATCAATTATGTGACCGTGTTGCATTTATAGTTGAAGGAGAAATTATTGAAATGGACACTCCAAGAAACCTAAAAATCAAATACGGAAAAAGATCAATGTTCTTAGAGTATAAAGAAAATGGTAAAACAATTGGAGTAGAATTTCCACTTGACGGAATAGGGCAAAACAAAGAATTTTTAAACCTTTTACAAACTAAAGAAGTTGAAACATTACATAGTGGTGAAACAACACTAGAAGATATCTTTATCCAAGTTACAGGTGTAGGCTTAAAAAATGGCCAATAGACTTTGGGTTTTAGTAAAAGGTGAATTAAATCGACTAAACAAATATAACATGACATCCGTAAGTGTTCTAGTAGCCTTAATATGGGGTGTCATCCTATTCTTCTTAGACGCTGAACTTCTAAATCTTCTATTGCCACTTGTATTAATGATGGATGCAACAATGATGGCAATAATGTATGTCGGTTCGGTAATGTTCTTTGAAAAAAGCGAATCAACAATAAGTACAATGTTAGTAACACCAGTATCAAATTCAGAATTACTACTATCAAAATTAATAGCAAATACATTTCATAATATGTTTGCTTCTGCCTTAATAATAATCGTATTTGTAATATTTAAAGATGTACAACTAAATTACTTGTTAATTGCGTTAGCAATATTTATAGCAACAGCTTTCCATACCACAGCAGGTATTATACTTGCTTATTTCCAAAAAGATTTCACTGGAATGCTTGTAAATATCATGATATTCATGTTCATCTTAGCAATCCCTAGTTTCCTATTTACTTTCGGTGTTATTAGTGGAGACGCTTGGGAAATTGTATTACTATTTAACCCAGTTCAAGCCGCTCAAGAAATTATTTCCGGTGGATTCACTGGTTATGAACACGGATTTAAATATTACTTTAGTTTAGGTTATCTATCTATAGGTGGAATTTTAGGTTACATATTCTATGCTTTACCAAAATTCCAAGACTATGCAGTTAAACAAAGTGGGGTGTAATAAAATGATTGGTACAGTATTAAAAGCAGAGTTTAAAAATATGCTCCGTGATAAAATGTATTTATTTTTCGCACTTTATCCAGCACTTCTTGGAGCAATAGGCTATTACTTAATTGATTACATCGAGAAAAAAGTACCTGCAGAAAACTTAACACCAGAAATTGTTGCAATGTTCTTAATATTAATGACTGGTTATGTTTTTGGCGCATTAATTGCCTTTACATTACTAGATGATAAAGATGACAATGTTTTAATGTCATTAAAAATTACACCAATATCTGTTAAATATTATGTAATTGTTAAACTTGTTGTTTCCTTTATTTTTGGATTTATCGCTACATTAGTTATTACATTAGCTACAGGTTTTTTACCAGATGCAACATTCTGGACAATAATACTAATTTCATTTGTAGGCGCTCTTCAAGCACCAGGAGTTGCCTTAATAGTTAACTCATTCAGTTCTAACAAAGTCGAAGGTTTCGTAGTTATGAAACTTTCAGGATTAATTTTAATTGTTCCTGTAATAGCTTTCTTCGTAATGGACTGGCAAGAAATATTCTTAGTATTCGCACCAGGTTTTTGGCCAGCAAGAATGATACAAATTGAATTACTACCCATGTTTGAAACAAACTTTAATTTTATTATGTACTTTATTTTAGGAGTAATTTACAATATGGGATTCTTATCACTATTAATGAAAATATATACTAAAAAAAGTAATTTATAGGGAGGTGACACAGTGCATACGTTAGGTATTATATTAATCGTAATTGGTATTTTTTATACATATATGCTTATTCTAAGACCCCCTTGGGTTTTAAATAATTTCAAAGTAAAAACAATGATCAAAATGATGGGTGTTAAAGGATTCTGGATTTTCTTTGTTTGCTGGACAGTATTAATTTTAGGATTAGGAATATTATTTGTTAATATATATTAATTTTCATAGCAAAAGCGGCTAATTTTAGCCGCTTTTATTATGCCTTAATCATTATCTATATTACTCACAAATCGCTTATACTTATTCATTGTCGTAGGTAACTTTATTTCTTCTACAACTATATTAATTACTATCATATCAATCGCAAATAACTCAAGCTCATCTTGTATTTTTTGTCTTAACTTAGTAACAATATCAGTCTGAGAAATATTCTTTCCTATATCGATTGTAATGTCTAATTCACCAATCTTATTTTGAATAATTTTAAACTCTCTAATTTCATCACTAACAACAATAATCCAACGGACAAATAAATCTGGGAAAATATATTGAATTTCCATATTCTCCTTGTAAAAATATAAAATATCATCAGTTCTTCCCAAAATCTTATCAATACGTCTATAATTTGAACCACACTCACACTTTTCATCTAATATTATCATATCATTCATTTCATATCTAATTAATGGTTGAGCGTAATTTATTAGATTAGTAATAAACATTTTATGTCCAACGACGCCGGGTTTTGTGATTAAATTATTAAACTTGTCATAAAGTTCAACATACACTAAATCCTCATTAATATGGAGATGTCCTTTTGAACATGCACTAGCCATTTGTCCTTCGCTTGCTTGATATATCTCGATAACTTTTGTTTTAAATATTTTCTCAATTTTATCTCTTTCAACTTTATCTAAAACTTCAGCGTATGTAACTATTCTTTTCAACCTAACCTTGATCTCGCTTTGTCTTGGTAGTATTTGTCTAATCAAAGATGGTGGTGCCATCAAAATATTAATTTTATTATTATTAATCGAACTAATAATTTTATCAATATTTTCCATGGTAGATAAGTATTTTAAAGAAACTAAAAAGTTATTGATATCTTCAAATCCTTGAGAAAAAACTCGTAGCATAAATAAGATTCGATAAGGTAAGATTCGTAGTGGTAATCCTGATCTAGCTAAAAAGACAAAAGGCAATCTCTTCGTCATAGCTTTTGGAGTAATGTAAACACCTTTATTTCCGCTTGTACCACTGCTTAATCCAATAACATATTCATCATTATAATATCCATAGTAGTCTTTATCTTGTTCCTTTTTTACTGCGAAATTCAAGACATCTTCCTTGTCAATTTTACAAGTATTTAACTTGCTAAAATTATCCATCATAATCTTTTTATTAATTGAAGGTAACTTATGAAAATCCTCCAATGAATTAATAGGGTAATTAGTATATAACTCATTGTAAAATTCACTATTCTTCATAGCGAATTTTAATAGTTTATTTAATTGTTTAAACTGATACTTTTTTATTGCTTTTTCAGAATAAAACTTACGATGAAATATCAGTCCAAAGAAATCATGTATTCCTACAAATATACTCATAAAATCACCCGTTCAATTTATTTTTCTTTTCTGATTCTCCGAATTTACTCATTACTTTTGTGTAAAAATATTCAATCCCATATTTATAGTGATATTTTTCCCATTTTATTAGTACAAATCCCCAAAAAAGAGATAATATTAATCCAATTCCTACAGATACAGGAATATTTAAGTAGATATCATTCTTAAATAATTCTATCATTCTAAGAATAATCGATGAAAATACTTGCTCTATAAAGAAAATACTTAACCCAGCAATACCAAACCGATATAAGAATTTAGAAACAAAATTCATTTTCACTTCTTTTTTTCCTAAATCATAAATCGACAAAAAAACACCAATCATTATTTTAAATAGTCCAATTTGTGTAACCATAATCGCAAACCATTTTAGATCAATAGATCTTTCCAACATTGTATCTTCCGTATTTAAATACATGAATATCCCTAAAAGAAAGAACATAACACCACTTGAATATATATATAACTTAATTCTTTTTACACTACTATTCTTAAGTAGTGTAGCTATCCAAGCACCATATAATGCAAACGATAAAAACGGCAATATTGGATTATTTTTATTCACTAGCCAGTTAAGAATCAAAACTACAAAATATCTTCCATCATCAACCGCATCTAAGTAAATATCATATAAAGGAATACGGAATAAAGAAACCGCTAAAACGAATACTGCTGCTAAATAGAAATATAATGATTTACTTTTTTTAAAATTAATAAATTTATATCCTACTAAAGTAATTAAACTTAACAATACAATATTCATCCCTATCATAACTAAACTATCTATATATAGTATTCTTTCTAGACTTGGTAAAATGAATCTACCATTTCTTATTAATTCAACTAATAATGAATTATCATACGACCTTGTCTCAAACTTAATAAGTCCAGGACCTGTAAACAAGAAGTATAGATAAGCTATAAGTAAGATATAAGAAGTAGCTACTAAAGAATACTTAAGAACGTCCTTATAAGAATACTTCTTCTCTTCTACTTTTCTAAATGTTTGGATGGTATGTACTAACCCACTAATCATAGCGAACAACCCAGCAAACATTAATAAAAATCCAATTAATGTAATTATTAGTGGGGGATTATCTAAATCCAAATCAAAAATACCACTAAAAAAGTAAAACCCAGTATGTAAAATTAAAACACTAAATATTCCTAATCCCCTTAAAATATCTAGTCCTAAATAATTCTTTTTCAATATGATCACTCCAGTCTATTATTATTCAATTATAACATAATTATTATTAATCTAATGTCATTCAAAAAAAGCAAGGTGCAATTGCACCTTGCTCTGAAATTTTTTTGTAATCTTTTTTAAACTATAATTTATTATAAATGTCAATATAAGAATTACCAAAATGGGTGATATAAGAATGACCAAAAGT
>JAOZSP010000089.1 GCA_029939615.1 Candidatus Izemoplasma sp.
CTCTAAAGAACTGTCTGAAGATGTAAATAAAGATACCACTTCTAATTCCCATTCCTAATCCACTCATTAAATAAATTGATATTTCATTACCAATAAGTCCTAAATCTCTAAAGTATAAATATTGTTGTAATGATAAAGCTTGAGGAGGGATGATAATTGTTAAAATAACTAATATAAATAATACATTACTACCTCTAAATCTAAGACGACTAAATGCGTACCCAGCTAAAGAAGTTGATAATATTTGTAAAAACATCGAAATTGTACTTAGTTTAATTGTATTGATTAAAGCTCTTTTATAATCTAGTACAACAGCAGCAATTTGAACATTCATTAACGACCAGTTTTGAGGAATCCATACAACTGCAGGATTATTAACATCTTCTGGTGCTCTTAATGCCATTGAAATCTGTTGAATAGTTGGAAACAAAATAACAAAACATAATCCAAACAATAAGACACTTCTTGCAACAATCATTGAAATTTCTTTTGATTTTTTAGAACGAACCATTTTATTTTTAGGATCATTAATATTATCTACGAAGTTCTTATATAAATTTTTAATATTATTCATAGTGAGAACCTCCTATCTTAAGCGCTCTAGCAATAAATGCAAGTGACACTAACATAACTACTATAGTTCCAACATAAATCCATGCCATGGCGGAACTAAGTCCCCAATTCTGATGGTTTAATTCGTCACTAATAATCTCACTAACTGGAGAGGTTAAGAATGTATCTACTAAAGCATAAACTGTTACTGTAACAATATGAGGAGTAACGTTTGGCAATGTAATTAACCAAAGCATTTCATAAGATGTAGCACCCTCAATTTTCGCAGCTTCATATAGATGTTTTGGAACAGATTGAATACTAGCTAAGAATAACAAGATTGGTACTCCTGCTAATGATAAAATCGCATATATACGTGATATTAAATCAACTATAAAAATAATCAATCCTTCTGTCATCCCTGTTTGTAATAGATAAAACTCCAAATCAAAGATCTTATCAATTCCCTGTTCTTCTAACATTGAAGCAATAGCATCTCCACCACCTAAAGCTGAAGCAATGGCGGCTGAATTTAATATAACAGGAATAAAGAATATTGCACGAACAAACGCTCTTCCTCTAAATTCCATATTAAGCATAACTGCAATAAATAAACTAAAGATTAATAAAACAGGTAAGTTAATTAAAGCATCAATAGTTGTATTAATTAGTTCTACTTTAAAACTCGTATTTCTAGTACATGTTCATTGAATGCATAAACATAATTATCTAATCCAATAAACTCTTTTAATATTTCTCCTGCTCTCGGTGTTAACTCGTAAAAGCTATAACGTAATGACTCAAAGAAAGGAACCGCAAACAACATTGTAACTCCAATCATCCATGGTAACAAGAAAATAATTCCCCATAATAATTTTTGTTGTTTATAAGTTAATTCAATCTTCTTTTTAGGAGTAATGTTTTTCAAAGGTTTCTTAACAGTTTTATCAGCCATCTTAGTCCACCTCCACAACGATATAGTCCATGGCAAGTATTTCATCTGTACCAATCGTTACATCACTTAAATTATAATTAATGATTATTTCTAATCCGTGTGAATAAGTTACTTTATAGACATTCGTTTGCAGTTGAACATGTTCAACTAAATGTCCTTCATGAATACCAATATCATCTAGTTCATTTATAATATCTTCAATTGAATCTAGCCAGTTATTATAATTAGTTGATAAATAGTAATTATATGGCGTATTTCGCAATTCTTTTGAATCATCATAAGAAAGTGTGTATTTAATATTTGATCCTGTTTCAATTACCTTCAAGAAATTATATTGAACACTTCTAGAAGTAGCTAAATTTAAGCTAGCAGTAGAATAATCAACCATTCCTGATAAGACAAGTTGTACTAAAGGAATCTGATAATCTAGTATTGCATAAAGCGTTGTTTCTGTAGGTAAATCTGTAATAAACCCAGCATAAGGAATTGCAAACCCTAATGGATTTGAAATCATTACTTCCTCTTCAATATTAGATAACATTGATTGTTGAATTCTTAAAGCATCTTGTTTATATAATTCTTCACCTTTAGCGTAATTTCCACCTAATACTGAACCTAGCATATCGAAAGTTAAATAGTCTTGTTCATAGTCAGCACTAAAATCATCCAATATTAATTGTAAATATAATGGATTAATAACGTAGTCATCACTCATATAACTAAATGTTGTTTCACTATAAGGTAATTTTGATGGTAAATGGTAATTAAATAGTAATGATTGTGATCCATCAACTCGTGTAGATGTATATCTGAAATTATCAAAAGCCTTATTATATTCAGATGTAGTCATCAGTCTAACACGAGGATATAAATTAATATTGTGCTCATCTAAATAATCAAGAAAATCATTATAATCTCTTTTTCCTCCTAAGACCTTTTCAACATCAAAGTGATCACTAAGTGAAGCCTTCATTCCACCATTAATCATTCCGGTGTAAATAACATTTAAGTTATCAATATCTCGTGATAACAATTCATTTATTATTACTTGTGATTCTTCAAAAGTTGTCATGGAGTTATCCGAATAATGAGGAACACCTAACACAAATTCCTTTTGGTCATAAGCACCAATAAATTCAGTTGTTAAGATTGTACTATTCGTAGTATCGTCACCACTAAATTGCTCATTATCAATTAAATAATTTTTATAAGCATTTGCGATACCAACATAACTGTTTTCTGTCTCATCTAAGAAAATATACTTAGTTGTAAAATCAGTATGAACAATATTCTCTGTATATAAATCAAGACCATAACTACTAAAACCAGTACCTAAAGTAATTGATTCACTTTCTCGCATTTTAAACGATACAAAGACTTTATTATAAGAATCTATTCTCCCAGATACATCAGCGTTTATTGTTGCCATTGTATCACCTTGTGTAATAATAGCTGCAAAAGCAGATGTTTCTTTAACCATTCCATATAATGGAATACTAATCTTTTGTTGTTGCTCTGGCATCTTATAATCTAAGATTGCAAGATCTTCACCGTATAATCTTTTTGAATACGGCTCTTGGTAAAACTTACCATTATTAAATTCAATTACAGCCCCACTACCATCAGGTAAAACAATATAACCTTCAGTAGCTACATCAGCTATTTCAGAAACCGCGGTTCCAAAAAGTGGGTATAATGAAATACTCGCAATTTTAACACTACCAGGTTCCACAATTGATTCATTAATAATAGATGTTTCAATACCTTCGTCATTTAAAGAAACGTTTATCCCTACTTCAAAAGACACTTGTTCGTATTGTTCTGTAAATCCATAAGATGCGTTTTCAGCAATTGCTTGCTCTCTTGTATAATCTAAATCTTCATAAAATACATTAAATAATCTTTTCTTAACTAGTTTTGACATATCTTCATATTGTACTATTTCATATGCTTGTAATTCTTCATCAAACCCAGTGTAAGCAATAGCTTCTAATAATACTCTACTATCCATCGCTTCTAATACCGCTTTTGGTAAATACTTTGGAAAATGTAGATAATCAATTTCTAAATCTTTAATTAAATAAAGCACTTGAAACCCATCATCAGTATATTTAATTTGGAATGTTCTTTCTCCAGCACTCTCTAAAATACTAGAAGGATGATAAATACTATACTTATAATTGTTAATAGTAGCTAAAGACCCAGCACTATTAAAATATGATAACTCTAATGTTGCTTTTTGTTTATCTAAAGCCGAGTTAGTTATTGTTTTTAAAGGGTCTAACTGCCAAGGATCTAGAGTCGTTGGATTAGATTCCCAAACTATACTTGTATCTTTATCAACTACTTTGAAATATGATGTTGTTTCATCTAAATATAACTCGTAGTTGTCATTACTTGCTGCTAATTTATTTGTATCACTTAACGTTTCAGATTCAACAAATCCTTCTTTTGAAAATGAAATTAAATCAGTTTGTGTCATTGCACTTGGGCTCATATTAAAGGCAAAAAGATATACCGAAACCAAGATTAACAATAACGCGATAATAATTATTTTATATTTTGTCATAATATTAACCTCCATTTCTATCTCAATGAGATTTCTTCATATATCGCTACAACAAACGATATGAATTGTTGTATTAAATCAAAGAATAATAATCCTAAGAACATCATAACTAACATTGAAATTACTGTTGCTATAAATGCTAATAGTGTTTTAGCTAATCCATATGCATGAATATTTAATATGCCCATAAATAACATCCATCCAGTTGAAACAAATGCTAAAGCCATAAGTAATTCATAAAATGCAATTTCTTCTAACGTTAATAAATTTGATAAGATAACACTTGGAAACCCAATAATAACGATTGGGAATAAAGCATACCCAGTTACCATTAATATTTCTTTATATGTTCCTTTACCTTCCATCAATGTAGTCACAGACCAGTTCCCAACTGTAAATAATACAATTAATAATAGAACTGAAAAAATTTCTTGTAAACTATTTAACATTAATGGGTTGTTTTCATTAATAATAAATCCTTCATATTGAAACTGGAAAATTCTAAAGAACGCAAATAATACTATAAAAACAACTGCGACTGATAGTTTTCCTTTTTTATATCTTTTAAATTCTTCAAATCCATCAAACGGATGGAGTAAAACATATTTTGGAAATTTAATATAATCATTATAAATCTTTTTAAGTTTAGTCATCATACAAAATCGATCCTCCTTTTTTATAAGTTGAATAGATTTTAAGGCCAATTACTCCACAAGTTATAAAGACAATAGACCCTAATATTAATCCAAAGTTTCTCTCAAGAATTTCATTACGATACCCTTTAAAAGCCTTTGAATAATAATATGTATCATGTCCTAATTTGAAATACTCCATTGCTTCTTCATATTTTTCTTGGCGTAATAATAACTTACCAATCCCATTAAAAGCAATCTCATAGTTAGAATTAATCTTAACTACTTCTTCCCATATTTCAGCTGCTTTTTCAAATTCACCTTCATCGTGATAAGCAATAGCTTGATTAACATATGCTCCAAATTCAGTTAATTGGTAAATAACAATAGTTTTAGTTCCACGATCTAAAATTAATAAATCATCACCGAAATAATCAATTGCTACACCCTCACTAAATTTATCACTTTGCGATCCTTCATCACCATTGATATAAAGTAAATTACCTTCTC
Source organism: Candidatus Izemoplasma sp. (assembly GCA_029939615.1). Classification (GTDB taxonomy): domain Bacteria; phylum Bacillota_I; class Bacilli_A; order Izemoplasmatales; family Izemoplasmataceae; genus Xianfuyuplasma. Next base: position 5,219 of record JAOZSP010000089.1, read on the forward strand.
TATCATAAGTAAATAAACGAGATCTCTTTTGATCCAAAACAGTATAAATACCATTATGTGTACTACTAATATCAATTAATTCACTTGGACCATCAATAACATAATTATTTGATCCAAGAACAAAGTGAATATCTCCCTTGGGAGGAAAGTATCCATTTCGTTTAATAACGTCAACACCTTTAGGATTAATTAACTGAATTGGATTATCAGTGTTATTTTCCGAAGTTTTTGATGTTGCGTATATAAAACTTTTTTCATCTATTGCTACATTTGTATATTCTGTTGGTAAAAATAATTGTAGTTGCGCTAATTGCGCTTCTGTCATTAAAGATCTACTAAATATTTCAAATGGTGTTAATAATATTGGGTTTACACCAGTAAAACGATTAAATTCACCATCATAATTTATTTCCATAATTCCTTCATAAACATTTTTAGCTACAACATACATTCTTTCTGAAGAATCTACGGTAATTTTTTTAGGTTCAAATTCAATTTCATCAAATGTTTTATCATCCATATCACCATAAACACCTAAAACTTCTAAATCATGATTTAATTTAACAACACGGAAATTACCAGTATCACATATATATATACCAGTTTCTTTTACATCAATACCGTATGGTGAATCAATGGTAATATCAGAAAAATCAGTACTTCCTTCACTTGTTAAATAATCTTCATATTCATCTGATAATTCAAACGTCAAATATTCACCTACTAAACTAAATTCTTCATCGATAATAATTAAAGCATTTGTAGTAGAATCAACTACATATATTTGATCTTCGTAAACAACTAAATCCTCAGGAGAAGACAAAGACACACCTAAAGATTGTGCATCTAAATATGCAGCAAATGTCATACCTGGCGCTGAATGAACAGATTCACCATAATATGAATAATTATAATTTGTAGATGTTAATTGCATTGGCATCATAACCATTAAAGACAATAACGTAAATATTTTTATCATATCATCATCACTCCTACTTCATACCAGAATGGCTGAATGTTTCAACGATTCTAGATTGTGAGAATACAAAGAATGTAACTGGAACAATCATCATAACAAACGATACCGCTGCAATTGTTCCGGCTCGCTCGATTGTTCCCTGAGCAATTTGTCTTAAAGCATAGGATAACGGTTTTAATTCTTCACTAAATATAAATGATCCTCCGTCAGTAATCCATAATCTTTGGAATAAAAGAATGATTAGCGTAAGCCATGCTGGCTTAACAAGAGGCATTACAATTTGGAAGAATATGCGATATTCACTAGCTCCATCTATCTTCGCAGATTCAATTAAATCGTCTGGAATTTGTTGCATAAATTGTTTCATTAGATAAAGTCCTAAACTCGAGGCAATCGCAGGTAAAATAATTGCTGCAGGATTATCTATTAAACCTATCTTAGAAACAATAATATAGTTTGGAGTTGCTGTAACTTGTGGCGCAAACATTAATGAGTAAACTACTAATGTAAAGAATATT
>JAOZSP010000090.1 GCA_029939615.1 Candidatus Izemoplasma sp.
AAATCCAGAATTAACTGCGACAACTGCTCAAGCTGCTACTGGTGTTATACACCAGCAGTACCAAGAAATGATTGCAAAAGGGTATGACGAATTATTAGTAATTACAATTTCTCAGAAGTTAAGCGGAACTTACGAAGGTTGTATGTTAGCTGCTAAAATGATTAGCGATGTGAAAATTACGGTCTTTGATACTAAAACAGTTAGTTACCCGCAGGCAAGAATAGCTTTGGATGCAGCTAAAATGATTGAAGAAGGAAAGAACGTTGATGAGATAATTCCTCATTTAGAGATGCTTAGAGATAATTCTAGAGTTCTTTTTAGTGTTGAAACTTTACGATATTTAGTTAAGAATGGTCGCTTAAGTGGAGCGAGTGGTTTCTTTGGAAGTATGTTAAAAATTAAACCGATGCTAGAAATTACAAAGGACGGAAAAATTGAATCAATTGAAAAGATAAGAACTCTTAGTAAGGCTACAAATCGATTAATCGAAAAGTTTTTAGAAGAACTTGAAGACAAAGATGTTGAAGTCTTTATAATTGAAGCTAACTCAGGTGAAAGAGTTGATTTTGTTAGAAATAAAGTATTATCAGTAAGACCAGATTTAAAAGAAATAAAAGCATATCCTTTAACACCAGCTGTAGGTGCACACGCAGGACCTGGGGTTGTAGGAATAGGATATATAGTAAAATAAAGGGGGACAAGGATGGATACTCCAAAAAGAATTATTAACGAATTGCTAGTAGAGGTTTTCAATCACATATTAAGTATTGAGGCCGAAGCATTAAGAAATAGAGGAATTAAGTTATCAATGAATGAAATTCATGTTTTAGAAGCTATTGAAAAAACACAAAATCCTTCAATGACACACTTAGCAAGAAGGTTGAGAGTGACAGTGGGGACCTTAACTACGGCTATGAATCGATTAGTTGAAAAAGGGTACGCAACTAGATATAGAGAAGAAACAGACAAGAGAAAAGTGCTTATAGCTTTGACGTCAAAAGCAGTAGAAGTCTTAAAAATCCATGATGAATTTCATCATGAGATGATTGATGCAACAGTAAATGATTTAAATCTTGATAAAGATGAGGTTTTGCTACGATCACTAAAAAACTTAAGTGATTACTTTAAAATGAAGTATTAGTTCAGTAATTTAAAACCTTTACTTTGAATCATATTTTTGATATTATTAAACAGTAAAATGTGTTAGAGTGGAGGTGCTTTTTTGATTAATTCTGATATAATTAGAGGACATTTGGAAAGTGTTATTCTAAAACTAATAATCGAGCAAGATCGTTACGGTTACGAAATAGCAAACTGCATTAGCGAACGAACAAATTTTAAATTCTCTATCAAAGAAGCAACTCTATATAGTATAGTAAGTAGACTAGAAAAACGAGATTTAATTGAGTCTTACATAGGTGAAAAAACACATGGAAAAAAACGCCGATATTATAAAATTACTTCCTTAGGAAATGCTTATTATTATGAAAAAAAACAAGAATGGTTACTCCTAAAATCAATTTTAGGAACGTTACTGGAGGAATGAAAATGAAAAGTATAAAAAACTTCGTTAAAAACACCTTTAAGGATATGCCTAAGGATACCCGTGAAGAGCTTATTAGCAGCGTTTCAGAAACGTTGATTGAAAAGGTAGAAGATCTAGTAGAAAGTGGATTAAGTGAACAAGAAGCTATTGATAAAACAGTAATTGAATTTGGAAGCGCTGATGATTATTTTATGAAAGTAGACAAAAGAGCTAGAAGAGATAAACGTATAAAAACAATAAAACATTATCGAAACGATTTAGTGTTTAGTAGTGCTGGAGCAATGATTATAATTGGGATATTGGTTTTCTCAAATCTATACTATACCCCTAGTATAATTTGGTTTGTAATTCCAATGTTGGCAGTATTATGGTGGCCTTTAGCAGTTTTATATAATTTTTTAAATAAAAAAGAGAATAGGAGGGAAAAGGACGATGAGTAAAAGAGCAGTAATAGCTACAAGTACAGGATGTTTGGATTATTTAGATTTGGATCATGATAATTTAAGAATTTTAAGAATGAAAATCATTATGGATGATAAATCATATAATGATTATATTGACATGACTGCAGAAAAATTTTATGATAATTTAAGAAGTAATACATCATTAGTTCCAACATCATCAATGCCTTCTCCAGGAGAACTATTAGAACTTCTTGAAGAACTTGAAGAAAAAGGGTATGAAGAAGTTTTCATTATAACTATATCTTCAGAATTAAGCGGAACATTCGGTGTTTGTAAGATGGCTATCAAACAATATGAAGGAAAAATGAAGACGCATATAATAGATTCAAAAAATGCCGCAATTAGTGAAGGGTGGATATCTTTAGAGGCTTTGCGCTTAATTAAAGAAAATGAACCAACAAAAGATATTTTGAAATACATTGATTATATAAAAACGAAGCGTAAACAGTACTTTATGGTAGATAATTTACGTTTATTTGTAGCCAACGGAAGACTAAGTGGTGCCGGAGGATTTCTTGGAAGCATGTTGAAAATCAAACCAATCTTAGAAGTGAATGATGAAGGAAAAATTGTTCCATTGTTGAAAGTAAGAACACAAAAAAAAGCTTTACGTGAAATGGTTGATTTAATTATCAAAGATATTAAAGAACTTGATGATTTTGTTATTACTTATGATACATCAGATAACACTTCAGGATTACAATTTGTTAAAGATGAAATTGAAAAAGCATTTCCAGGATATAAATACTATGAAGCACCAATTACTCCAGTTGTAGGTTGTCATACTGGTATTGGGACTGTAGGTATTGCATTTTTCGATTTAACAAAATAATAAAGGAGCTTTCGCTCCTTTTTAATTTGCTTAAATCTTATAATAATGATAAAATTATATTGGTGATTTTTTATGAAAACAAAAAGAATAACTTTACTAGCAATAATGTTATCATTGAGTATTGTCCTAAGCATTGTTGAATCATTATTACCAGTAATACCAATCCCAGGAGTAAAACTTGGATTAGCTAACGTTGTAACTCTTATCGTTATGTATATCTATGGAGAAAAAGATGCATTTATGGTTTTACTCTTACGCATCATCCTAGTAGGATTATTACGTGGAAATATATTTAGCGTAACATTCTTTTTAAGTATGTCAGGAGGTATGACTGCTTATCTAATGATGATATTATTTAAAAATGTTAAAGTCTTTAGTGTTATAGGTGTAAGTATTATGGGGGCTTTTGGACATAGTGTAGGACAAATAGTGATGGCCATATTCTTAATTGAACGTGCAGAGTTAATTTATTATTTCCCGTATGTTTTAGTAATTTCAGTTATTACAGGAGTACTAACAGGGCTCGTTGCATATAAGTCACTTGATATAATGAAAAAAGTAATTTAAAAGCTCATTTCTAAAAAGAAATGAGCTTTTTTTTAATTGAATTGTTCTACTAAATACAAATCCTCAAAGTTCTCACTATAATAAATTACATAATCTAAGCTATACCATATAGCTTCTAAACCATCTATGCTATTAACGAATGATATTCCTTCAGGAATTGTCATTGTATAAATTGCTGTAGAATATAAATCAGCTAATCCAGCATCACTTGTTATAATACTTACGCTTCGACTATGGTGTTCTGGCATCAAGGTGCTTGGGTTAATTATATGATGGTAAGTAATACCTTCAGAAATAAAGAATTGTTGATAATCACCACTTGTTACTAGTTGATCTCCATCTCCTATATAAACTGTTGCGTAATAAGCGGTACTAAAAGTAGGATCGGTAATAGCTAGTAAATATTTTTCGTTTTCTCTTGTTGGGTGGCTTCCACCAATAGAGATATTTGATTCGCCATTATTAAATAAATATCCTAAAAGGTTTAAGGCATCTAAATACTCAACCACTTTTCCAGAAATATAACCTTTCGACACACCACCTAAATCAATACTCATATTATCAAGCATTGTAATAGTAAGATTTTCCTCATTTAAACTAATGTCTTCAGGATTAGTGTACTGATCCGCAGTTTGTAAATCAGATAGTAATGGAATTGGGCAGTTTAATCCTGTTAAATCAGTATTGCATGCTTCCCTGTAATTATGCCATATTTCTAAGACTGGTCCAAGAGCTAAATTGAAACGATTATTAACTTCTTCTTGATGATCTAAAGTAAACGAAATTAAATCGAATAATTCCTGATCAATAACGTGAGTAGTAGTTGGATCATCATTTATAGTTTTAACATTTGTAACATATTGATATGTATCATATTTGTCACTTAATTTATGATATTTACTAATAATATTTTCAACGTTTTGAAAGATATTATTTACTTGATCATGATAATCATCATTTTCATAATAAACACGTAAATTAATATAAGTATGTAAATACTCACTCCAATAGACTTGGCATTCAGTAATGTTTGTTCCTAATATAACACTACATCCACTTTCACGATAATGGATAATCCTTTGTAGTTCTCTTGTTTGATCTTTATATTCCAAAGTGTAAGTAACTAAATAATCACCTGAAACAGTAGGATTGATGTTTCCTTCCATTGTAACAAACTCGCTTATATCAAGAGTTTCATCTCTTGATATAAAGCCTTCCTCACTATAAGCGTTGTTTATATGATAATTAACTTCCGTATCTCCAATTAATTCAAATCTAACTCCATTGTCACCACAAGCAGAAAGAATAGTGATAGACAGAAATAGAAGTGTTAGTGTTAGTATATGCTTCATTGTATCAATCCTTTCAATAAAGATTATAGCAAATAAAAATTAACATTTAAATAAAAAAAACTGGCATGACCAGTTTTAATTACCATAAGTTTCTTCATGATAAATAAATAATGATTGAAACATGCGAATTAAATTATTAGTTGAAACACTACTTCCAGCAAACTGATCAATTAAATCCTGTTCTGCAATAGTAGTAGTATTTGTAAGTTCATAATAAGGTTCATTTGTAAATGCGTAAATACCCTCTAAGTCAGCTGATGTTTTTCCGATTAACCATGGAAAGAAATCATTTTCAAAATCAGCTAAAGTAATACCTGCTGGAGTTGGACTACTGTCTCCCCATAATCCTGCAGTATAGTGAGCTTCACCGCTATCTGATGAAAAAGAAATTGTTCTAATATCGTTTGTATACTTGTTTATCTCAACAAAAGCTACTTGCCAATAATTGTAATCAGCAGGTCTACAAGTACATGATATATAAGTAACTTGATATTTTACGTAATCTCTTACTTCATACTCATATAAAATAAATGCTAGTCTATCACTTTCCACACCATGACCATTTAAATGTTTGAAAGGAAGTGCATTATCAACTACTATACCATCTGAGCCGCTAGGAGTGCAATCTCCTCCACCTTCTCCAACTTCTCCTAAACATTCTGGTCCAATACAAACCACATCATCACAAGCAGTAAGACCAAAAACTAATACTAAAGAAACTATCATTAATACTATCTTCTTCATGTTTTCCTCCTTAATAAAATAAATAAAATATCCAATACATATTATATTAGATTTTAAACTATAAAGCAACAAATATTAGGGAATTCATTACTAAAATCTAATTAATATTCAATGTTTCAATCAAGGATATCAAATCCTCGTCAATTCCGTAAGTGAAATCAGGAATTGCACTATAAATTGAATCGTCAAGATTTGATACTTCATCATATAACTCATTCATTGTAACTATATCGGAAACAATGAAGTTTTCTAAAATGGTCAACTGGTTGTTATAATCAATTGTATCATTATAGAACTTCCCTCTAATGGTCTCTCCGTCTTCATCAATAATATCGAAACGAATATACGTTATTTTCTTACCCATATCGTGTTTTCCGTACATAAAATACGTATATCCCGAAACCGAATTGGTGTAACTTGAATAGAAAGTATTCCCGTAAATGTAATCGCCAGTACCTAAAATCTTGTATTCTCCTTGATATTCATAATATCCACCAAGTACAAAGACCCTCTCATATCCTAAATAGTTTAAAACCGCCTTTAGATATCCACTTCTAATACACCCGTCAGCGTATAAAAAAATCGCTTTCTCACGATTAAATAGTCGTTCCAACTCATTAGAATCTAAAATCTGGTCAGCATCAAATTCATATGTATCGTTTCTATCAAAAACCCGATAATCTAAATAATCAAAAAAGGGAACAATCTCAAATGAATCGATATATCCACTCAAAAATCGTGAACTAAAATTACGGAGATCAACATATTGAACATCATCCCGGAACATATAATCATCAAGTTCTACCATTGTGATTACATCTTCAGGTAAGATTTCTACTCTTTGTTTTGGATCATCTTCATCACATCCCGCGACTAAAAACACTAGTAAAACCACTAAAAATAATCCTAAAAAACGCTTCATATTATTGCCTCCTAACTATCATAAATATTATACCACTTCTTTCACTTATATATATATTTTTATTAATAAAAGTAATTTAATAATATAATCAAATTTTTATTCACTTTTATTAGGTCATTTGATATAATATAGAAGGTATGATTTTTCTATTACATGAAAAGAGGTGAACACAATGACTTCGAAGTCTCAAGATGTCAATGTATTGTTTGAAT
>JAOZSP010000091.1 GCA_029939615.1 Candidatus Izemoplasma sp.
AAGTGAAGAATCTAATAAGTGGTACTTAGTAAACTGGTTAGCAATATATTCTAAACTGTTTAGAGCGTTTATAAAACCACCTGTAATTTGCTTTTTCGTTCTTTTAAAATGAGCCTTATCAACAGGTGTACTTGGTAAATTAAATAGTATCTTTCTTAAAGCAGAATATAGTTCTTCAGGATAGTTACTATTAGATCCTAAAAATATATATCCATAACTTTTTTCTAAAGTTATATCCATTCCAAAAGAATCATTGATTAATTGAGTTTCAATTAATTTCTTATAATTCTTAGTACTTTTACCAATAATCATGTCAAATAATATTGAGTAAGTTAATTCTTTTTTCATTATATCTTCTTTTATGATATTAGTACCATCTAGTTTAATACCTAATAGACAGTTTGGTTGTAAGATATCATGGTTGATTTTTGTTTCACTTTTGGAAACAAGAGTATTCTCAATAGAAATATCATTAATTATTGCTTTCGAATATTCTTTTTCTTCATTTAATAGAGCTTTTATTGTTGATATTGTATTATCCACATCAATATTTCCTGTAATAAACATTACCATATTCGCAGGATTATAAAATGCTTTATGAACATTAGTTAATGTCTCAGCAGTAATTAAAGAGATTGATTCCTGTGTTCCTAAAATGTCATTTCTTACAGGATGTTTTTCAAACATATTTTTTAATGCATTCATATAGATTTTTGTATTTGGATCATCTTCATACATTTTAATTTCTTGATTAATTATACCGATTTCTTTCTTTACTCCTTGTTCAGTAAATACTGGATTAAAAACAAAATCGAGTAATGTAGTAATGTTCTTATTTAAGTTATCAGTACAAGAAAATAAATAAGTTGTTCTATTATTCATAGTAAAAGCATTTACATTAGCACCATTCATTGCAAATTCTTCTGAAATGTCTTTACCGTCACGATCAAATAATTTATGTTCTAAAAAATGTGCAACTCCTAAAGGAATAGAATATTTTTTATTTTCATAAGTATATTTAGTAACGTTTGAACCAAGTGGTGATGATATTGTTGCGTATGTTTTGTGAAACCCTGGTTTTGGTAATAAATAAATATTTAATCCGTTAGGTAATTTTTCGTGATATAGTGTTTCATCAATAGTTTTATAAAATGTTTTATTCAAGAGAATCATTCCTTAGTAAAAAAGTTGTATCTTTTCTTAAAAGATTTGCCATATCACGGATATCATTTTTTGTTACTTCATTTATTTTCTTAATTAGGGTTTCAATATCTAGTTCTCTTTCAAATAACGATAAGTTATTAATTCTTGTTATTAATGAACTATTTGAATCAAGACTTTCAATTAAACTATTAACAATAGTTTTTTTAGCAATTACAAGTGCTTTATCATCATAGTTTAAGGTTTTAATATTTTCGATAGTTTTATCAATTTCAGTAATTACTTTTGTGTAGTCATTTTGATTTATTCCAGAATATATCGTAAATACTCCTTTATAGTGGTCGTAACCACTACTAATGAAATAAACTAGACTAAGTTTTTCTCTTATTGTTTTAAAGAGTAGACTTTCAGAACTACTACCTATAAGGGTATTAAAGACAATTGCTTTATAATAGTTATCTGTTTTGTAGTAAACAGGAAATTGATAACCAATAGCTAATTTAGCTTGATTAACTTCTTGGCTTTCAATCAGTTCAAAAGGATCACGAAATGGCTTTTTAGAATCATCTATTAGTCGTAATTTTAAGGACTTGTTAGTAAAATGAAACTTATTACTAATCTTATTAGCAATCTCGTCAAAACTAATATCTCCAATAACGTTGATATTAATTAAGTCATATGTAAGCATATCATTATAAGCTTCTTTAATATCTTCAAGTATAAGCTTGTGTAAACTTTCTTCATCACCTAAGGCTTGAACATTAAATGGATCATTTTTAAACATGTTTTCAAACATTTTTTTAATCGAATAACGCATTTTATTAGCATAGATACTTACAAAGTATTCTTCTAATAATCGTTTTTCCTCATTAAAAATTGTTTCAATAAATAAAGGATTAAATAAGATTTCATTAATAAAATCTAATCCTTCATCAAATAAACTCTCGTTATCGAGAGCATATTTATCATTAATAATTGATAAATCAAAAACAACGATTTGTGTTAATCCGATTTTTTTTACTCCAACCCCAAAATTCGCAGAATACATTTCATCTAAATGAGTGGATACTAGATCTCTTGAAGGGAATTTTTTACTAACTGATCTTAAAAGATACGGCAAAAGAGCTCTTTTTGTTGCGGTATCTTTTTTTAAGTCATTAGCGAAAGTGATTTGGATTCTCGTTGTTTTAAATTTCTTTGTTTGTAACATGTTTAAGTTGTAGTTACTTTGTTTTATGTGCTTTGTTTTCAATTTTATCATCCTAAAAAAGTGCTTTCGCACTTTTTATATATTTTTATTCAGCCATTCCTAACGCAATATCCATCATTTTTGTAAAAGCGTTTTGTCTTTCATCTGCGGTTGTTTCTTCATGTGTTACGATATTATCTGAAACAGTTAATAAACATGCAGCGTTTTTATTTAACATTGTTGCGTTATGGAATAATGCGAATGATTCCATTTCAACCGCTAAACATTGATGTTCGTCACGAATTCTTTTAAACTCATTCATATCTTGACGATAGAAAACATCTCCGGAATGTATTTTTGCTTTAATATATGGAATATTTAAATCTTTTGCTATTACTTCTAATTTATCATTTAATTCTTTACTCGGATAAGTTGTATCTATATCATGTCCTGCTTGTGCTTTAGCGTATGAAGATTCACTCCATGAACTTTCAACTAGAAGTACGTCATATAAATTTAAGTCTGGTGTATATGCTCCACAACTACCAATTCTTATAATATTTTCAACGTTATAGAATTTATATAATTCGAAACTGTAAATACCAATACTAGGCATTCCCATTCCACTACCCATTACACTAATTCTTTTCCCCTTATATGTTCCAGTATATCCAAACATATTTCTTACGTTGTTAAATTTTACTACGTTTTCTAAATAGGTATCAGCAATAAATTTTGCACGAAGAGGATCTCCGGGCATCAATACTGTTTTAGCTATTTGTTCTAATTTTGCTTCAATGTGCGGTGTACTCATAATTTCCTCCTAATAGTCAGTGTCTGCAATTAATCCTTGAACTAGTTTAACGCCACTACTAGTTCCAATTCTTGTTGCCCCTGCTTGTACCATTTTTTGAACATCTTCATAACTTCTTACTCCACCTGATGCTTTTACTTCTTTTTCTTTAGCAACAGACTTCATAATTTCAACATCTTCTATTAATGCTCCACCAGTTCCAAAACCAGTGCTTGTTTTTACAAAATCAGCATTTGCTTTAATACTAGCTTCACTTGCTAATCTAATTTCTTCTTTAGTTAAATAACAAGTTTCTAAGATTACTTTTAAGGTTAGTTTTCCACATGCTTCTTTCAAGGCTTTTACTTCTTTATAAATGTAATCAAAATCATGTTCTTTTACTTTCCCGATATTTAATACCATATCAATTTCATCAGCACCATTTTTAATTGCATCTAATGCTTCAAATACTTTTACTTCTGTTGTATTTGCTCCTAAAGGGAAACCTATTACTGTGCATACAAGTACATCTGTACCTTGTAATTCCTTATTTGCTTTTTTTACCCAAAAAGGGTTAACGCAAACACTTTTAAAATCATATTCTTTTGCTTCTTCTAGTAATTTATCAATTTCCGCATTTGTTCCAAATGCTTTTAAGTAAGTGTGATCAATTAGTTTGTTTAGTTTCATATATTCCAATCCTTTCAAATAGTTTTAGATAGGTTTTTATAAACCATCCAACTGTTAAACTAAAAATTAGTGTTCCAATACTTATCATTCCAATACCAATACCAGCTATTAACCCTAGTATAAGTGCTATTAAAACTGCTATTAATTCTATTATAACACGAACCTTAAGCAAATTAGAAGTATTAAACTTACGCATTACGACTAACATAAATTCATCAAATACACCAGCTGGATAAGTAGATATGATTAATAAGGTTCCACCAAGTGGTAAAGACAATAGACCAATAATATACGTTATTATTCTAAATGGAATTGTCGTTACTTCAAAATCAACTAGTAGTTCTAAATTGATTAAATCAATTAACCCTCCAACGGCAAAAATAGGAATTGCCATGAATAAGTATTTGAAATTCTTATTCATTATAATAACAGTAAAAGTGAATAATAATGCAACAACAATTGTTGCTGAACCAATTGTAATACCAGTTAACTTATGAATACTATAGTGTAAAGTATCCCAACTACTAACTCCTAGATTACTTCTAAGCATCATTACAACTCCAAAGGAAATAATAATCATTCCTAATGAGTATTTAAATAATCTAACGAAAGAAATTTCTTTCCATACTTCAATTAAATAGGCTTTTACTAATTTCATAGTTACTATAAAATCTTCTTTAATTGTAGTATCACTTTTAGTAATCCCTAGTACTCTAAAGTAAAATGCCATAATAGGACCAAGAACAAAAGTAACAATAATCGAACCAAAATTAACTGCTCCTAAATGTCCAACACTTGCATATGTTAAATACCCAAATACAGTTCCAATTGCAAGACCTAAAAACTCAATTGCAAATCTTGGTATAGCAATATTATTAGTTTTAAAGATTTCAGCAATTATTAACATAAACTCATCAAAAACAGTTGCTGGAAAAGTTGATTTTATCATTAACGATAATGATAAAGGGATTATAAATATCCCTGAAACATAAAAAAGAACTCGAACAATCATAGAAGTAGCATAGTAATCATTAAATACAACTATATTCCAAAAATCAATTACACTACCAATTGATATTATTGGAACAATCATAAATAACAAAACTGCTTGCTTGCGATATAAAAGTACTATCAACATGATAATCGTAGTGATAACAATTGAAACCATTCCAATTGTTATCCATTCAATATCGATATTGATATAATCACGAATATTAATAGACACTGTATCCCAAGCACCACTACCCAAATTCGAACTCTTCATTAAATTTATAGCTAGTCCTAAAGAAAAAACACCAAAAACATATAATAAAAGATTACTAATTGAAAAATGAACTTTTCTTTTCTCCATTTGTTACACCTCCCGCAAACTTTTTTCGTCGTAAGCCAATTTACGGGGACTTGTATCTCTCCTAACCAAATCATAGGATTAAACGATATTTCTATTTTACAAATAATTACTAATTAAATCAATATATATTATTTATAAATACATACATTAATATTTATTCTGTTTTCAATGGGATCCATATCCGGAAATGTAATTGCAAAATCAATTCCTTGATTAGTAACTACAAAATCATCATTAATATATCTACCATTAAACATATCAACATAAAAAGAAATTATTTCTTCTTCAGTTGCATAATAAACAATAAACCTTTTACTTCCATATACCCTTTCAAAACAATTAATATCATCATCTGTTTCACAAGCATACTCAGTAACATTAACAATATCACTTTCTTCAGTCGTTACTTTATCATAATACTCATCTGTATCGACTTTATTAGGATAAGAATTATGTATCTCAGTAACAACCATTGGTAATGGAATAAGTAATCCGGTATAAGTAATAACCTTAACACCATCTTCACTATATTCATTATTAGGACCTAAATAAGTAATTGATTCCTCTTGAAATAATTCATGAGTAATAAAAGTAATATGATAAGGAACAATAATTAATTCATCATTACTATAGAACTCCGTATAAGAAAAGATAATTCTCATACCTGAAGGGTCTGTGATAAAGGCATCAACATCATATACTTTGTCATCGACAGGTACTTCAACTAAATTATAGTTATTCTCAGAAGCTCCAATACTTAAATCAAGGTACTCATATTCCTTCTCAGTTTCTAATTTATCATAATAAATATAATCAAAAGAATCTAAAAAGATAATGAATTCAGCACTAATATCTAGATAGTTATTTACTTGAGTAAAATCATAACTAGAATATAGAGGCCCTTCAAAAAATATTAACTCTTGAGTAAATTCAAACGAAAATATCATTTGTGATTTATCATTATTATAATAAGAATGAGTTATTTTATTTGATCGTACTAGTGTTGTACCAGCTGGACCTACCAAAGGTCGAGGTGTACAAGCACTTAGTGAAATCATTATTAGTACTAATAGAATAAATAGCGATACCTTCTTCATAAAATCTAATGGTGTTTCACTAGTCACAATTTTTTTCATACATATTTCCTTTCTCGCAATTTATCTCGCAATGGTTTCTAGAAAAACCTATATAAGAGTTTTAAACAATCTTAATATTTCTTCTGCCATTATTTTTGTAATCAGAGTAGTATTCACTACAACCATATACAAATTATATATATCTATCTAAATTGGTAGTTTCGATATTTTCAAAGTGAATCTTCTTCTATTTCATTTTTATTATACTTTGGAGATATAAATCATCAAACTATAGTAATGTGTAATTATATAGTCTGATATTTTCTTGTTCAAGCGTAATTTTATTCTCTTGTATATGTCTTATACATTCTAACTCTG
>JAOZSP010000092.1:0-2009 GCA_029939615.1 Candidatus Izemoplasma sp.
GGCATAGCTTTTTCTCCAATCATTTTACCAAATGGTAACTTAGTGTGGAAATTTGCTGCTTTACTACTTGTTAGTATTGGTTTTGTTTGGATTATGTATTCAATTAATACCACAAAATGTAAAGTAAAAATATAAGCTTTGAGAAAAAGCTTTTTTTATTTTGCTTATAACAATATATCTATTATAATAAATAAGAGGTGAAACAATGAATAACACGAAAAAACTACAAATTTTACATACATCAGATGTTCATGGATATGTTTATCCAAGAAGTTATTCAACAATGAAAAAACAAGACATTGGAATTGCGAAATTAGCTTCACTAGTTAAACAATATCGTAATGATAATACACTTCTAATTGATTCAGGTGACACCATTCAAGGAAGTCCTTTAACATTCTTTCATTCAAAAGAAAAACAAGACGATATTAATCCTATGGCCTTAATTTTTAATGCAATGAAATATGATTATATTTCAATTGGTAATCATGAGTTTAATTATGGTCTTAAATATATGAATAACTATTTAAATCATCTAGACGCAAAAATTATAAATTGTAATTTGCTAAATTCACAAACAAATAAGCCTCACAAAGGAATAACTCATGATATTTTCATTCATGATAATGGACCTAGAATAGGCGTTATTGGAGTCACTACACATTATATCCCTAACTGGGAACAACCTTCTCATATTGAAAACATTGAAATACTTGATGCTTTTGAAAGTTTGAAAAAATACGTTAATATTATTAAAGATAATGTTGATTTTATAATTGTTAACTACCATGGTGGTTTCGAAAGAGATTTTTCAACTTGGGGATTAACAAACGATGATACAGGTGAGAATCAAGGATCTAAAATGTTAGAAGAACTTCCTGAAATTGATTTACTTTTAACAGGGCATCAACATCGCTTACTAAATGGTAAAAAGTTTAATACCCACTTTTCACAACCAGGATTTAATGCTCAAACAATATCTAAAATCAATATAGAATTTAACTATACGGATAAATGGGAATATAACGTGCTATCAAACGAAATACTCAATACTAAAAATGCTGAACCTGATCAACAAATTATCGATTTAGTCCTTACTGAAGAAAATGAAACACAAAAATACTTAGATACACCTGTTGGCACTATGGATTATCCGTTACTTATTAATAATCAACTAGAAGCTAGACTTAATAAACATCCCTTAGTATCTCTAATCAATCATATTCAACTTGAATATACTAATGCAGATATTTCTAGTTGTAGTTTAGGTAATGAAGTTTCCGGTTTTAGAAGAAACATTACAATCCGTGATGTTATTGGAACTTATATTTTCCCAAATACCCTTGTAGTAAAACAACTAACAGGACACATCATTAAACAATCATTAGAAAAAACATCTGAATTCTTTGCAATTAAGGATGATAATATTGTAATTTCAGATGAATTTAATACCCCTAAATTACAGTTGTATGCTTATGACATGTATGATGGTATCGAATATACTATTAAAGTTAGTAACCCTATAGGTTCAAGAATAACTAGCCTTATAAAAGATGGAGTAAAGCTAGATTTAGATAATAAATACAGCGTTGTTATGAATAATTATCGTAGTAGTGGTGGTGGTGATTACTTCTTTATAAAAGAGTGTCCAATTATTAAAGACACTCAAACAGAGGTAATTGAACTATTAATTACTTATATTGTAAAAAACAAACATATAAAAATCCCACATAAAAATAACATCAAAGTAATCAAATAAGTATTGCGTCATATTACTATATGATGTAATACTTAATGTTAAAACAAGAAAGACGGTGACATTATGAAAAAGACTAATCTCTTAATACTTACAATAATTTTACTTTTTTCAGTAGTAGGTTGCGGAACAAGCAATGACAGCGTTCCACTAATTGAAACTGTAAGAGAACAAGTAACTATCCCTCTAGAAGTTGAAGAATATCAACTTCTAACAGAAATTGACGGTGTGACAATTTTCTGGACCTCAAATG
>JAOZSP010000092.1:2019-3614 GCA_029939615.1 Candidatus Izemoplasma sp.
AAAATGTTTTAGGGACTTTAACTGAAGATTTTATTACAATTCAGTCAGGAAGAAATGTAGAAATCTTTTTAACCGCATCATTTAGCTACGAAGGCAGCATAATGACAGCAGTGTATACTACTACTATCTTAGTTGATCCTGCATTAAATACTGATTTGGCTACAGTAAACACAGTTAGGGAAACAGTTATTTTCACAGATTTAGAACTTACTAGAGATATAATCCTTCCCTTATTAATAGAAGGAGTAACAGTAACATGGCTTTCAAGTGATGAAACGCACTTATCAACAACAGGTGAAGTAACAAGACCACGTGATGGTGAAGGTGATAGTGAAGTAACTTTAACAGCAACATTTTCATTAAATAACGAATCAGTAACTCGCACATATATTTTCACAGTATTAGAAAACCCATTAACAGTTGTATATGAAGGCTATTACGCTGGAGCAGATGGATTATCTGGTGACGATCTTAAACTGTTTTTACATGAATTAATCGATGATCATACAGTAAGAAGTTATGGTGATTTACGTGATTTACTACAAGTTAGTGATGAAGATCCAAGTAACCCAAATAATGTAATATTGCTTTATACAGGTGAGTCTGTAACAAGTACATGGGACTATGGTACAACTTGGAATCGTGAACACGTTTGGCCAAGAAGCCATGGCGATTTAGAGGATTATGGTGGACCTGCCTTTTCTGACATGCATCATATTAGACCAAGTAATCCTTATGTTAATGGTGATCGCGGTAACCTTGACTTTGACATGGGAGGTTCCCTAGTATCTAGAACAGATGATTGTTTTAAAGATGGTGATTCATTCGAACCTCGTGATGAAGTAAAAGGTGATGTCGCTAGAATGATATTCTATATGGCAGTTCGATACGAAGGTGGCAGTGGAGAACTAGATTTAGAAATTAACGAGTTAGTTAATAATAGTGGTCCATACATGGGACTATTATCAATCTTAATAGATTGGCACCTAAATGATTTACCTGATACTTTTGAGCTTAATAGAAATGAAGTTATATTTGGTTATCAAGGAAATAGAAATCCTTTCATTGATAATCCAGAATTCGTTGAATTAATTTGGGCATAAAAAATTAAAAGGAACTGAATTTTAACAATGTCATTAAGTTAAAAAACACAAGAGATTTCCTCACACATGTTGTGAGGCAGTCTTTTTATTTGTAAAAATAGTCAAAAAAAGGCGAAAAAATCGCCTAATAAAAAAGACCCATTCACATTAAATGTGAGTGAGTCATAGTTGTCATTCCTTAACTTAATGACATTGTCAAAATGTGTTTCTTTTTTTATTGCTAATTATGTTATAATCTCATTAAGGATGTGAGTAATTTGGAAACAAAAAAAGTATATGAACTTCTTTCGGTAATATTTTTAATATTTTTCTACCCCTTTGGTATTCCTTTCATGTGGATTACTAAATCATTTACTTTGAAGACAAGATGGATTGTGACTATATCATTCTTACTTGCTTTATTATTAGGATTTGCGGCAATAATTTTTTGGACAACTTCTCCAGGATACATTTACTAAAAAACGACTTAATAATTTAAGTCGTTTTCTTTTT
>JAOZSP010000092.1:3624-6633 GCA_029939615.1 Candidatus Izemoplasma sp.
ACCTGTAAAAACAAACAAAATACCAAATAGAATCAATCAGTTAAACGGATCGTTATAAAATAAAATTGCAAAAATCGGTCCAAATACACTTTCAGTTGAAATAAGAATAGCTGC
Source organism: Candidatus Izemoplasma sp. (assembly GCA_029939615.1). GTDB lineage: Bacteria > Bacillota_I > Bacilli_A > Izemoplasmatales > Izemoplasmataceae > Xianfuyuplasma. The sequence goes on from JAOZSP010000092.1 coordinate 3,739, forward strand.
TTCTGTTTCATTTGTATTCTTCTGTCCAATACTTTGAAATATAAACGCTATAAAACTCCCAAAAAGTCCCATAACTGCAGCAATCACTAATAATTGAACACTGTTAGAATTACTGAAATCTACTGTAGGAAAACCACCTTTAAACATCATCATTGTAAATGAAAACACACTAAATATTAGTAATTGGAATGCCATTAAAACAAATAAATCAACTTGCTTTGCTTTTTTTCCTAAAAAGTAGATATGAACAGCGTAGAAAAACGCTCCTATAAATGTAAGTGTATCTCCATATGCAATAGTCAATTCAGCAAAATCAACGGTAATCAAACTAATTCCCACTAAAGTAATAAATCCAGCAATCCACGTCTTATAAGGTATATGTCTTCGTTCCATAACATATATAATAACCGGCATCATTACAATGTATCCAGCAGTTATAAGTGCATTATTTGATGGTGTAGTGTGAACAAGTCCCCAAGTCTGAAAAAAGAATCCTAGATACAAGAATATCCCTAAAAAGAGTCCTGCTTTAATTGTCTCTTTGTTAGTATTCAATATTCTTTTATGGTATACAAGAAAGATAGCTACTGTCGCAGTAAAAAAACGAACAAACAATAACTGAGAATCGTTCCATCCACTATCAAGGATATATTTATTAACAATAAATCCAAATCCCCATATTAACCCCGCTGAAATCAGGATAATTCGTGCCAAATTTCTATTCATATAATCACCTTCTTAAACTAAATGTATTATAGAACAAATAATTCTAAAAAAAAAGGATTATTAATCCTTATTTTTATAGATGAATACCTCATCAATTCCAACTTCTAATACTTCTGCAATCTTATATGCTAAATTAAGACTTGGTGAATACCTATTTTTTTCAATTGAATTTATCGTCTGTCTAGTACAACTTGTCAATTTAGCCAACTGTTCTTGAGTAATGTTCTTTGTGCTTCTAAAATACTTAATTTTGTTTTCCATGTTTACTCCTCATACAAATAGAAATAGACATTCAACAGACTTGTAGTAAAATATGCAAAAGCGAAAGTAGAATATGCAACAAACCACATCCAAGTGACATTAATAAAACCATCACTTCTATGAATTATAAACAAGACAATTGATAAAATAAAGACATACATTGAAGTGAGCATCAGTCCAGTACTTGAGGCTTTTATTTGAATATTTCTATCTCTTTCGTCAACAATGTTTTTTCTCTTATTCGTTAATAGCAACATGATGGCAAACGAACTCATTGTTATCAATATTGCAATTGCATTTATTATAAAATGAATTTTGCTTTCTAAGAATGCAGCTGGTCCTACAATAATAAAATATATTACAATAAACAAAAAGAATACTCCAAACATGATTGCTGTAAATAATGATCTTTTATATGAAACGTTCATTTCTATCACCTCAACTAAATTGTAAAGTATTTTTTACATTATATCAAGTTTTTTTTACATTTTACTTATTATCCATACTATTCCTTTACTTTTTGACGTCTTTATAATAAAATTATAAGTCATACATAATTTTTAAGAGGTGATTAAATGTTTACAATAAATGTTTTAAATGAAGAAAAAATGTTCGAGGACGAAATTAGAGTTAGGGATCTTATTAAGGATGATTTAAAAGAGTACCCTGTAGCTTTAGTTAACAACCGCTTACGCGAGTTGTCATACAAATTTAATTATGATGCTGATATTGAGTTTTTAACATTGGATAATACTGAAGCAGTTCATATATATGAATCTAGTCTACGTTATTTACTAGCTATGGCTTTCAAAAATATCTATCCTGATTTCAAAATTAAGTTTAAATACAGTATTTCTAGATCTATTTTTTGTTATGTTGTTAATGAAGACAATCCTGACATAAATACAATATTAAACAATATTAAAATAGAGTTAGATAGAATTATTGCTTTAGATTTACCTTTTATTAGAATTACAGCTACTACTAAAGAAGCTGAACAGTTTTATTTAGAAAACAATTATCAAGATCGTATTGATATTTTAGAATATAGACCTGAGAGTTCGGTTCATTTCTATACTTGTGATGGATATAAAAACTACATGTATAGTTACATGGTTCCAAGTACAGGTTACTTGAGTAATTATAAAATGAGACCTTATGATATTGGATTTTTAATTCAATATCCACGTGCAGAAACCAATAGACAAATTCCAACTTTTAAGAATGCACCTAAATACGTTGATACTTTGCGAAAAGCCTCAGTTTGGGCTGCAGTTGTTGAAGCAGATACTATCGCAAACCTAAATAGACACGTTGAAAATAACAGTGTTGTTGATTTCGTACATATGTGTGAAGCTAAACATAATGCAATGTTAACAGAAATCGGTGATATCATTCGTGATAACGATGAGAAAATAAGATTAATTGCAATAGCTGGTCCATCTAGCAGTGGAAAAACTACCTTCTCAAACCGTTTAAGAATTGAATTAATGACAAGAGGTATTAAACCAATTGCAATTAGTTTAGACGATTACTACTTAAATCGTGAAGATATTCCTGAAGACGAAAATGGGAAAGTGGACTTAGAACATATCAATACACTAGATATTGAGTTATTCAATAAAAATATGGAAGACTTAATTTCAGGCAAAGAAACAAATATACCAGTTTATAATTTTAAAACAAAGCAACGTGGTGGATACCGAAAATTAAAAGTTAGCAAACACAGTCCAATAATTATTGAAGGAATTCATGCTTTAAACGACAAACTAACGAGAAACATTCCAAATGATCAAACATTTAAAATTTATATTAGTCCACAATTACAAATGAATCTAGATAATCATAATCCAATTAGTATAACAAACTTAAGATTATTAAGAAGAATTGTTCGTGACAAGCAATGTA
>JAOZSP010000093.1 GCA_029939615.1 Candidatus Izemoplasma sp.
TTTATTTCTAACGCTTGATAAAGCAAGAGCCATTGAACTTTTACGGTTTCCTCTAATTGCTCGTATTGGGTCTTTTTCTCCCATATCAATAACTCCTTCACTTTGAACTAGAGTTATTCTTTCTTCATTAGTTAAATATTTTCTTATTTCTGGTATATCACCATATAAAGTTAACTCAATATCAGCAATATTCTTAATTGCTAATATTGCTCCTTCTACTTGTTCTTTTGGGGCGTAATCTCCACCCATTGCGTCTACTGCTATTTTTATCATTTTCGTCACCTCTATCGTTAAATATTATATCATAATTAATCAAAATTGGTATTTCTTAATACTGATTTTAAATATTTAAATATTAAATGATATTCTTGTTTGTAATAGTTATCTCTTTTAGTTAATATCTCCAATGCATCGTTTTTTGCAATTTCTAAAATATGAGCATCTTCTACAATGTTAGCTTTACTAAATTTCAAATCTCCACTTTGTCTAAATCCAAAAAAATCTCCTGGGCCTCTAATTTTTAAATCTTCTTCACTTAGTAAAAATCCATCATCTGTTTTTTCCATTATTTGTAATCTTTCTTTTACTTCATCATTATTAGAATAAATTAGTAAGCAATAACTTTTTAAACTGCTTCTCCCGATTCTACCACGCAATTGATGAAGCTGACTTAAACCAAAGCGATCGCTGTCTAAAACAATCATAAGCGTTGCGTTTTTAACATCTACTCCAACTTCTATAACAGTAGTAGAAACTAAAATGTTTATTTCATTTTTTTGGAATAAGTTCATAACATGTTCTTTGTCTTCTTGTTTGATTTTCGAATGAAGAATTCCAACATTATAATTCTTGAATCGTTTTTGCATATCGCTAAAAACTTTTTGAGCGTTTGATAAATCTCGTTTTTCACTTTCCAATATCAAAGGTGTAACAATATATACTTGATGATTTAGTCGTAATTGTTCCTCAATCAACATATAGACTAAATTCATTTCATTAATTGAAAATAATTTTGTATAAACTTTTTGTCTTGAGGATGGTTTTTCTTTAATTGTTGATATATCCATATCACCAAATAAACTAATAGCTAAGGTTCTTGGTATTGGTGTTGCACTCATGTATAATACATCGGGTCTAAATCCTTTTTCACGAAGTTTTTGTCGTTGGTTAACACCAAAACGATGTTGTTCATCTGTAATAACATAGCCTAGATTGTTATATATGACATCGTTGCTAAATAAAGCATGTGTTCCTATTACTAGTGATTGGGGATTTTCCTTAATAATAGATAATCGTTGCTTTCTTTCTTCTTTTGATAATTTTCCTGTTAAATAAACAATTTTATAATCGAATTTCTCAAATAGTTTTGAAAAAGTTAGGAAGTGTTGTTTAGCTAAAATTTCTGTTGGTGCCATTAAAGCAACTTGATGTCCTGCAGTTAATACAGCAATTACTGTTATTGCAGCTACTTCTGTTTTTCCACTTCCGGTATCGCCTTGTAATAATCTATTCATTACATATGATGATTTTATATCCTTAATAATTTCATTAGTTACTTTCTTTTGATCCTTCGTTAATTCAAATGGTAAATAAGTAATAAATCTTTTTACTTCATTAATATCATATTTTTTAACAAGCGATTTTCTTGTTTTATTTTTCAATCTAATATACTGCATTTTAAATTCAAATTTAAATAATTCCTCATATTTTATTCTTCGAGTTATTTTAGCAAGATCTTTGGATGTGATTGGATTATGGACAATTTTTAACAAGTCCGAATGTTTTATTAGTTTATATTTATCAATTAATGATTGTGGTAAATCATCTTCAATTAAATATCCGTATTCCACCATAGATAGTTTTACTAGTTTATTAAATTGAGAATCTCCTACATTTTCAACATTATAGATTGGCTCAATTTCATTTTTGAAATTCCGTTTTAGTTTAAGTGTTGTTGCTGTAAAAGAGAATTTTGTTCTATCAATAGTCCCAGTTAAAACTATTTCTTCACCAATATCTAGAATACTACGAAGGTATTCTCTATTGAAAATCGCAACATTAAAAGAACGGTCTTCAATGATTACTTTGAATGATAGTCTAGTAAACTTTTTCCTTATATAAGCTATTCTTGGTTGCGAAGACACTTTTCCTTCAATTGTTATTCTAACTCCGTCTGCGGCATCTTTAAGAGTTGTTAGATGATATATCTCATATCTACTTGGGAATCTATTTATCAAATCAAAACAATCGTAGATTTGATTACGATTTAGTTTTTCTTTTAGTTTTGGACCAATTCCTTTAATGCTTTCTAATCGACTCATAATTTCACCGCTTTATTAATTGTTTCTTCTTTCTTATTATAGCATATTTTTAAATTAAAAAGTTGCATAAAAAAAAGGGTATAAAAATACCCTTTTATTCAACTGCGACTATATATGAATAGATTTCTTGATTTCCTTTAATTGTTTCAATTTCAACTTCTGGATAATGTGTATCTACACATAGCATAACTTTTTCTAGTTCTTCTGGTAAAACATCTTTTCCGTACATTACAGTTACTATTTCACTATCTTCACTAATTAGTTCTTTTACTAAAGCACAAATAGTTACAGATCGTTCAACATTAGACGTTATTATTTCACCATTAGCAATACCAATAAATTCATCTTTTTTTATTGTTATTCCTTTATATTTTGTATCTCTAACTGCGTAAGTTACTTCTCCAGATTTAACATTAGCAATAAGTTCTTTCATCTCTGCAATGTTTTGTTCTAATTCTTGATTAGAATCAAACATTGTTAATGATGCGTATCCTTGAGCTATAGTTTTAGCAGGTAAAACTGTAATACTTCTATCTTCAATGTATTTAGCAGCAGTTTCTGCGCTTAATAATACATTTCCGTTGTTAGGAATAATTATTACGTGATCACAGTTTAAGTTCTCAACAGCATTAATAAAATCTTCTGTTGAAGGGTTCATTGTTTGTCCACCATTTATAACACAGTTAACACCCATTTCTTTAAAAGTATCACTTAATCCTTTACCATTTACAACTGTAATAATTCCGAATTTTGTTTTTACAGGGTGATAATGAGAATGATCATGTCCACAATCCATTCCTTCTACTTCAGTATGAAGCAATGTTTCACTATGCTGAATACTCATATTTTCAATTTTCAATGTTGCAAAGTTCCCATATTGTTGGCCAAAGTTTAATACATCTCCAGGCGTTTTTGTATGAATATGTACTTTACAAATCTCTTCATCTGCTACAACTACTAAACTATCACCAAAACGTGAAATACGTTTAATGAATTTGTCTTTATTAAACTTATCTCCATCTTTTAATTGAACAATAAACTCGGTGCAATATCCTAAATCTCCAACTTCACCGTATCCTCCAATTTCTTGAGAAACACTTTTAACTGTATTAAATTTTGCATCTTCTAAAATTGTACCTTCTAAAGCTAAAATCATTCCATCAATAATAACATTGAATCCTGCTCCACCACTATCAATTACACCAGCATCTTTTAATACTTGTAATAAATCGGGTGTACGTTCTAATGACTCGTAAGCTTCCTCAATATAGATTTTTAGGATATCTAGTAATCCTGAATCCTTTTCTACTTTTTCTTTTGCTACATCTGCAGCTTCTCTTGCTACAGTTAAAATTGTTCCTTCAACAGGATTAATAACCGCACCATAAGCTTGTTTTACTCCTTGGATTAATCCATCAATAAACTCTTCAGATGAAACAGTTTCTTTTCCCTTAAATGTTTTTGCGAATCCGCTAAATAGTTGTGATAAGATTACACCACTATTTCCCCTAGCTCCCATTAATAATCCTCTTGATAATACTTTTGCAACTTTTTCAATACTTTCGTCTTCCAAACTTCCAATAGCTTTTACTCCACTCATCATTGTTGATTGCATATTACTCCCAGTGTCACCATCCGGTACAGGAAATACATTTAATTCGTTTATTCTTTGATGATCATTTCTTAAAGCAATTGTTCCATTTGTGATTAAAAGAATCAATAAGTTACCATCAATTACATTTGGGTTCATAAATTTTCCTCCAATATATTTTTACATTATTCTTTTATTTTCTAATAACTTTTCATATTTTATCATAATTAAATTATAATTGCAACTTTTACGACATTCCTTAATTAAAGCCGAAAACATATGAAAACGTATTCATACTTTGAATATCAAAGTATAGTGCTGTTTACTATGCTTTATCAACTTGCATCCCAATAAAATGAGTGCATTATTATTTTTTTTCTAATTTTTTCAAAAGGGATAAATCATGCACTCTGTAATCTTTTCAAGTCTACCATTCTTTCTATAATATATATATTATTAAAAATCTCTAATAAAATAAGTATTTAGAAGTACTTTCAAAAAATATATGGATTTATTACTTGCATTTTATTTATAATATGATAAAATTAATAATGCTTGAAATCCGTAATGATTGGAGGTAATGAATATGGCAAGAGAATGTTACGCAACTAAGAAAAAAGGTATGAGTGGTAATAACCGTTCACACGGAATGAATGCAACAAAGAGAAGATGGAAGGCTAACCTTCAAAAAGTAAGAGTTATCGACGAAGACGGAACTGTTACAAAAAGACTTGTTTCAACAAGAGCTTTACGTAGCGGATTAGTAAAACGCGCATAAACAGCTTATAATAGCCGAGTTTGTCGGCTTTTTTTATGAAATGCTTCAAAAAATCTCTTTACAAAAGTGAAAAAGCACTCAGTTGAGTGCTTTTTTCATTATATTCATTCGTTTTGATGAATTACTAGTAATAATCCTTCTTTAAATTCAACTTCTCCTTCATTACGATTAGAAATGCATAAAGGGTTTGAAGTATTTAAATATAAGTTATCGACTTCGTATTCAAATTGTCTCAATGATAAATTAACGACATCTTCTAAAGCAAAAAACGATATATATTCCATGTCATTTGTAATATTGTATTTACCTGGTTTTAATATATATGCAATTTCATTTTCTGTTTTGATAGTAATGTTTCCAAGCTTTAAGAGTTTTATATTGGCCAATGTATGATCTAACCTACCTCCAATTCCACCATAAATAACAATTTCATCATATCCATTTCCCATAGCTTCTTGAACTGCAAGATATGTATCAGTATAATCTTTAGTTTCTGGAAAAATTTTTACACTATCACAGTACTTTCTAATTAACCCTAGTTCTTCTTCAGTTACACTATCAAAATCACCAAGTGCTAAATCAAAAGAGATATTGTTAGAAGCCAAAAGTAGAGCACCTTGATCAGCACCTATAACTAAATCTTTTTGATCTCTTTTAAAAATTTTTAATAAATCATAGTTTTTAGGACCAGTAACAATTCTACACTTCATCGGAGACTATCAATTTTTTTCTGGGGATTATCACTATTAAATATATAAGACCCAGCAACTAGTACATCAGCTCCAGCATCTAAACATAATTTACCTGTAACTTCATTTATACCACCGTCAACTACGATTAATAAATTCTTATTTAACGTATTCCTCAAAGTATTAAGCTCTTCTATTTTTGCTATTGCATTATTCATAAACTTTTGCCCACCAAACCCTGGTTCCACACTCATAACTAAAACCTGGTCAATACAACAAATAAGATGTTTTATAACTTTGACATCAGTATCAGGTTTAATTGAAATTCCGACTTTCACTTGTAAATCCTTTAATAAGTTTATTACCGCAAAAGGATTTTCAACAGCTTCAATATGAAATGTAATTCTGTCACTACCGGCTTTAATAAATTCTTCTGCATATTTTAAAGGATCACTAATCATCAAGTGTGTATCAAGAATTTGCTCAGTATAATTTCTAATCCCCTTAACAACAACAGGACCAATAGAGATATTCGGTACAAAATGGCCATCCATTACATCAACGTGTAACCATTTAGTAGTTGATACTTTTTTTATTGATTCTTGCAAATTCCCAAAATTTGCTGATAAGATCGATGGTGCAACTATCATAAAATCACCTCTAATATTTTCGTTTTTGAGTTTTTATTTCTTCATATATTAACTTATAATTTCGATATCTTGAAGCTAAAATATTTCCATTCTCTACTTCTTCTTTTACTTTACACTTTGGTTCATCAATATGTGTGCATGTTCTAAATTTACATTCACTTGATAACTCAAAGAAGTCAACGAAGTGAAGAGGAACATTTTCAATATCTATATCTACAAAATCTAATTTAGAAAACCCTGGTGTATCTGCAACTAATCCACCATAAAGTGGGAATAGTTCACTATGTCTTGTTGTATGTTTTCCACGACCAAGGGCCTTCGAAATTTCATTAGTTTTTAAATTAAATTCAGGATTAATCGCATTGAGTAAACTACTTTTCCCAGCACCTGTTTGCCCTGCAAAAACGCTAATTTTTTCTTTAAATAATTCGTTTAACTCTTCAACATTTTCCTTTGTTTTTGAACTTAAATATACAACATCATAAAACGATTCATAGTACTCCATCTTGATTTTTAAATCATCTAAG
>JAOZSP010000094.1:0-3311 GCA_029939615.1 Candidatus Izemoplasma sp.
TAATAGCTATAATACTAAGAACTGGTAGTAAAAACGAATCAGTACTAGAATTATCAAAAAGAGTATTCTATAAATACAGTAATCTAAAGGAATTATCAAATGCTAAAATTAAAGATTTAATGACAATAAAAGGAATTGGTAAAAGTAAAGCAATAGAATTAAAGGCGGCGTTTGAAATTGGCAAAAGAGCGCAAAATGAAACATTTGTAGAAAAAATAAAACTATTATCTCCAGAAGCAATATACATATATCTGAAAGATCAATTAGAAATGAAGATGCAAGAACATTTTGTAGCTCTTTACTTAAACACAAAAGCAGAACTAATAAAAAAAGAGACTCTATTTAAAGGGAGTCTCAATAGTTCGCTAGTTCATCCAAGGGAAATATTTAAACACGCAGTTGTTAATAGTGCAGCGTCAATTATTATTTGTCATAATCATCCTAGTGGAGATCCAACACCTTCAAAAAATGATATTGATATAACAAAAATCATTCATAAGAATAGTTTGATGATGGATATTGAGTTAATTGATCATATTATAATAGGAAGAAATAAATATTTTTCTTTTAGAGAAAAGGGACTTATTTAGTCGTATTTACTAAAAGGATCATCTTCATCAAAATGATTTTTATCAAAATCATATTGATTATTTGATGAATATGTTTCTGTAATTGGGTTAGAACGTGTTTTTAAGAAACGCGTAAAAGTAACAATAAATCCAGCACCACTAACTAAGAATCCGATAATTGATCCTATTAATAATAAAACAAACTTTAAGATATTAGTATTTGAAAAGCCAAAACCACCTAAAAACATTGTTCCTTCACTTACTGATGCTGTTACTGTATAAGTTCCTGGAGGAAATGTGATTTTCCCGATTGCTTCATAATTATTAATTGTTACTGTCGTGTTTGAAGGCATAGAATTAATATATAATACTTCATTTGTTTCTTGATTTGTTATTTCAATATCTATTAAAGCGTAAGAAATTAAGTCACCTGGTTCATCCATTTCAACTTTTGTAACATCACCATCATCATAAATTAGATAGTCTAAGTCGTTTTGGTAAGCTTTAAACATAAAATACATTGTTGTTGTATTTTCAGAATCAGGGATTTCAATAATTATTGTTTCGTTAATACTGAATTTATGCATATCTTGAGAAACTAACATAAGGATATTGTTTAATAAAGAATAGGCAAAGAATATTGTAATTGAGACCAATATAAATGATAGTATCAGTGTTATATTTTTTGTTGTTGTCATCAAATCATCCTTTTTGGGTTTGGTTGGTATACTCTTTCAAACTTCCATATTGCAAATACTCAGTCCTTTTGATTCTTAAATTTTTGATTTTGTTTTTAATATAGAATGCAAACGCGATAATAGTAGAACTAACTAAAATATATATTATTATATTTTGAATTTCCTCTGTCTTATTGGTATTATCAATTACTAAAGAAGGTTCTAAATAAGTATCTGATACTCGAGTGTAAAATTCATAATTATTATTATCTAAAAATTTCACCTTGAATAATGCATGATATTCACCAATAGAATAATCTTCTTCATTCATCATGGTAATTTCATATCTCTCATATTTATCTTCCATTTCGTCAATTCTAAAAACAAAAGTTTCGTTACTACCATTAATATCGAAGTAAATAAGAATATTTCCTCTGCGATCATCAGTATCTGAGTAAGTAATATTTTCATCTTTACTTAAAAAAATTAATTCCTGATTTTGTTTTATAGCTGCATAATATTCTTCGTCAATAGTGATTTCTAATAAATCATGACGTAAAAGGTAAATTTCACGACTTAACCCGTATCCAAACATTAGTAGGGTAATTAGGATTATAATTATGGGAATCATGTATAAATATTTTGAGGGAACCATTGTCATATTCATCACTCCTATTTACGTATTATAGCATATTCTTCAGCAATAAGAAGGGAATTAAACAAATATCCTTGCAATAAATCACTATTAATGTATAATTAATATGGCTTTAAGGAATATCAAGTAAAATTCATTGACAAAATGAACCATATTTGGTATTATTTATACGCTGAATAAAGGCATACCGCACAGAAAAGGTTTTTAAGCTAACGCACCTTAATGGCGAGTCTTAACTAAAAAAAATGAGGAGGTGCTTTATGTACGCTATAATTGAAACTGGTGGAAAACAAGTAAAAGTAGCAGAAGGAATAGATATCTATGTTGAAAAACTTGATATCGAAGCAGGACAATCTTATACTTTTGACAAAGTTCTTATGGTTGGTGGAGATTCATTAAGAATCGGAAACCCTTATCTTGAAGGAGTAACTGTCGACGCTACAGTAGAAAAACAAGGTAAACAAAAGAAAATTATCGTTTTCAAAATGAAAGCTAAAAAGAAATACAGACGTAAACAAGGACACAGACAACCATATACAAAATTAACAATAACAAAAATAAATGGTTAGAATAAAAAATATGGAGGTGACTACTAATGTTATTAGAAATTAATATTCTTAAATGTATGGCTTCTAAAAAGGGAGTTGGATCGACTAAAAATGGTCGTGACAGCGAATCTAAGAGATTAGGAGCGAAATTATCTGACGGTCAATTCTGTACAGCTGGTTCTATCATTTATCGTCAAAGAGGAACAAAAGTTCATCCTGGAAACAACGTAGGTATCGGCGGAGACGATACTCTATTTAGTAAAATTGATGGAATTGTTAAATTTGAACGTAAAGGTAAAGATAGAAAACAAGCTTCAGTATACGCAGAATAATTTATTTATGGCAAATCACAAAGTGGTTTGCCATTTTAATGTAATCAAGTTATAATTGTATTATTAAAAAGGTGGTGTTGTTATGATTTCTTTAGCACAGCTAAAAGATTTAGATGAAGTTGATAAACTAGCCGTATTAGTAATTACAGATATGATGAAATCAAGTATTCCCCAATGGACACTTGATTACCCTAGAAATAAACACTATTTTAAAGATGTCTTAAACGACTCTCTTTATATATATAAGGAAGGTAATATTATCTTAGGAGCAATTTCCATACTACCTGAAAATGATCCTCCTTATAAAACAATAACTAGATGGTTAAAATCAAAAAGTTTGGTTCTTCATCGAATATTAGTTCATCCAAATAAAAGAGAAAAAGGAATTGCTCAAAAATTATTAGATTATGCCATTACATTAGGTGAAAATAGAGAATATGAATCATTAAAAATTGATACTCACCGTGAAAATTATAAAATGAAGAAATTTCTCGAAAAAAACAATTTTCAGGATATTGGATATTTAGAAC
>JAOZSP010000094.1:3321-6531 GCA_029939615.1 Candidatus Izemoplasma sp.
ATAAAATACTAATTTTAGGACCAAGCGGAACAGGAAAAACGACTGTATGTCGCGAACTTAGTGAAAAATTAGGAATTATCCCACTTCATCTTGATTCTGTATATTGGATTAAAGATTGGGAAAATATAAGTAAACATGATTTTAACGTTTGGATGAAAGAATTTTTTAATAAGAATAAAAAATGGGTTATTGATGGAAACTATTCGAATAATTTACATTTCAAATATCGTCTTGATTTAGCGGATACCATTATCTTTTTAGATTATGGTACCCAAGCTGCATTAAAAGGAATTTATCATCGTGCAAATAATTATAAACACTTAGTAAGACCAGACATGGCCGAAGGTTGTGTCGAAGGAATTGATCAGGTTTTTTTACAATATGTCGCTTCTTACTACAAAACAAGAGCGAAGTATTTAAAAGCAATAATAAATAAATATAAAGATAAAAAACAAGTATTGATATTTAAAAATAGAACAGAGTTATATAATTGGTATAATACTCTTTAGGAGAAATTAAAATGTTTGTAGACCTAGTAAAAATAAAAGTATCTTCAGGAAAAGGTGGCGACGGTATTGTTGCTTTTAGAAGAGAAAAATATGTTCCGATGGGCGGACCTTCTGGCGGAGATGGCGGAAAAGGTGGAGATGTAGTCTTTGTAGGAAATGAAGGATTATCAACTCTAGTTGATTTAAAATATAACCGTGTACTAGCTGCTGATGAAGGTGTTGGTGGAAAACCAAAAAAAATGAATGGTGCTGGTGGTGCTGATTTAATTGTAAAAGTACCAATTGGAACTACTATTTATGATGACGAAACAAATCTTGTAATTGGTGATATTACCGATCATGAACAAACAGTTACTATTTGTAAAGGTGGACGTGGGGGACGAGGAAATGTTAAATTTATGACTTCTCGTAATACTGCTCCTGAAATATCAGAAAAAGGTGAACCAGGTAGTACAAGAAAAATACGTTGTGAATTAAAAGTATTAGCAGATGTTGGACTTGTCGGTTTACCAAGTGTTGGGAAAAGTACAATAATAAGTATCGTATCAAACTCAAGACCAAAAATTGCAAGTTACCACTTCACAACACTAAATCCTAATTTAGGTGTTGTTCGTGTTGAAGACGAGCGTAGTTTTGTAATGGCTGATTTACCTGGACTTATTGAAGGTGCAAGCTTAGGACAAGGATTAGGACTACAATTTCTACGTCATATCGAAAGAACAAGAGTTATCTTACATGTAATTGATATGAGTGGAAGCGAAGGAAGAGATCCTTTCACTGATTATTTAGTAATCAATAATGAATTATCTTCATATAAATACGATCTATTAAAAAGACCACAAATAATCATAGCTAATAAAATGGATTTACCAGGTGCAGAAGATAATCTAGAACTATTCAAAATGGAACTAAAAGAAGATTTCTTAATAATCCCAATAAGCGCAGCTACAAAACAAAATATTCAAGAACTTGTATACAAAACAGCTGACTTACTAGACAATACGAAACGCTTCGATATTTACGACGAAACAGATTATGAAGAAGTTGTAGAATATACATTTGAGCCAGGTGAAGAAATATTTATTATTACTAAATCAGAAGATGGAATCTACGATTTAACAGGAAACCCTCTTAAAAAAATCTTTGAAATGACAGACTTTACAAAAGACCAATCAGTAAAAAGATTCTCAAGACAACTACGTAGTTTAGGAATTGACGCTAAATTACGCGAACTAGGTGTTAAAAACGGAGATACTGTTCGTATCTTTGATTATGCCTTTGAGTTTATTGATTAATAATAGTACTATAAAAGAAAAAAGCGATTTAAAAAGACACGATTCTACTGAATCGCGTCTTTTTTTGTGAATCTAATTTTACTTGTTTGATTTCATTAAACTTTGAATTCTCTTATGGAAAAGATCAGTTTCAGCTATGAAAGGATGATGAGCTGAATTATTGAAGACAAAAAATTCCTTTTTTGGTGCTTGAATTAAATCAAAATAGTCTTTCGCAGTTTTTAGAGTTGTATCATAGTCATAAGTTCCTTGTAAAAAATAAACAGGTACTTCAATTTCTGTAATCTCTTTTGCTAAGTTAAAGTTAATAAACTCCATTACCATCAAGTTAAGTGAAAAAGTAAGTCCTTTATAATAATTTATTTTTTCCAATAGTGTAAACTCTTTTGCTAAAAGTAGGTCTTTGATAAACTTTTTCATTGAATAATTTCTAAACATTCCACCATATTTTGCAGAATACTTTCTTACTACCATTAAATAGTTAATCCATTCCTCTGCATTTTCTAAATGTTGACTATCTAATTTCTCTAATTTTTTGATGGCCTTTGTATCGTGTCTCTTTTTAGCTTCAACTAATAGCCAATTATGGGATATTACTTCTGATTCCTTTTGATTTCCTATTTGTCCCACACCAAAATATGCTAAATAATGTGAAGGATATCTATAAATAACATTCATTCCAAGCATAGTTCCCCATGAATGGCCCATTATATATATTTTTTCACGATTAAACTTCTTTTTGATATATATTGTTACCTCATTAGCATCTTCAGTAAATTGATTCAAAGTCATTGTATTTTTTGGTATATTCTTAGTAAATGACTTTCCAGCCCCTCTTTGCTCCCAATAAACAACTACAAAAGCATCTTCTAGCTGTGGATATTCTTTATGAAATATTGGTGTCATAGACCCTCCAGGTCCTCCGTGTAAAAATAATAAAATAGGATTATTTATGTTTTTTCCTCTTATAATTATTATCTGTTCATTTCCACCCAATGTTACTTTTTCAATACATGAAATACTATTCTCGAGTTTCTTCTTATTATCATCAAAAAACTCAGGAGTCTTCCCTGGACTAAGGACTAATGCAATTAGTACAAGTATTAAAACAATAAAAATTATAGCTAATAGCATATATATATAAACATAAGTATCTCTCCTCAAAATAGAGAATTTCTATTAGTACATTTTGGACGATATTTGTTTTAAAACCCAAAAAGCAGTATATAAATTATTATAATTTGTATACGGAATATTGTCAATATTCAAAATCAGATAGAGCTTTTTTTGGAAAAGTATTGATTATAAAAATGAAAACATGATATAATAAAATCATACATAGTGTAAGATTTTTATTTAAGAGAGGAGAAAAAATGAATTACTTTGATGTTGTAAACTCTGGTTTA